>NZ_JBNNTG010000003.1:0-296539 GCF_050278525.1 Peribacillus sp. NPDC096540
ACTGAACCTTCGACTTGTTTGGATGGATTGATTCCTTTTTTCATGGATGATCTCCCCTTTTTCTTAGAAATTAGGGCATCTAATCCATAAGCATGGAAATTTTTTCTCCACGTCCGAATTAAAGCTGGAGAAGAAATAGTAAACCTTGCGGCTGCGTCGTAAGAAGATATACCCGTTTCATTCATATAATTAAGTACATCTATTTTAAACTCCGTAGAATAACTTGTATAGGATTTCTTAAATCCATCGGCTCCTTGAATTTGATATAAACGAACCCATCCTTGAATCATTTGATACGAAACTTCAAATATTCTTTGAAGCTCCATATAGCTGTGCATTCCTTCTAGGTAAAGACGCGTAATAAATATTTTCTGTTCGGCAGAAAATTTAGCCATAAAAAAACACCCCGTAAATGTTAGTTTGGTGTCTAACATTTACGGGGCAGTTCAAGTTTGCCTACAGTTTTTTTATGGCTTGTACAATTTGAACGTTGATTTCCACTCCAGGCACTCGCTTTCCGCGGGCGGTCCGGGAGCCTCCTCGGCGCCATTGCGCCTGCGGGGTCTCCCTTGGACACGCTTTTCCCGCAGGAGTCTCGTACCTTCCGTTCCAATCAACTTTGTTTTAACATTTAGAGGGAATTTCAAAAGGGGTTCGGAATTTTTTAATTCCGAACCCCTTTTGTCTACAAACTGAAACCGCTTATAGCGGTTTTTTGTTTTGCCAGAAATGAGCTATTTTAACTAGATGAAAAGGTTAGTAAATCTAAAGAACTAGGTATACAATCTAATTAAGAATAATAGTAGAATTGGTTCATGCATCAAACCTCATCCATATCTATTCTTAATCATATTTTTGGAGTGATTCCATGCACAAATTCATTCAGTTGAGCCTTTCAGTTTTATTAATACTTATGTTTCTACCAAGCTATCAGCCAGAAGCTGCAGAGAGTCCACAAACTGACGGTGTTCTTGTCAAATATAAAGAGACGAACAACGAGCCAATCAGAGATTTAATCGAGACGGTCGACGTTCCTAAAGGGGAAACAACTGACAATCTTATCGAGGAACTTGAAGATCAGAAGAATGTGGAATATGCAGAGCCTAACTATCTTTTTAAGAAGATGGAAAGCCCGAACGATCCAGCCTACATAGACCAGTGGCATCACAAAACACTTGGTACACAAGCTGCATGGACAAAATCCATGGGTTCTAAAGAAATGGTCGTGGCCATCATAGATGATGGAATTGATTATAATCACGAAGATTTAAAAGGGAAAATCGACCATCCTTATGATGCGGTTCGCAATCGGAAGAATATCGTACCAAAAGGGGAACATGGAACACATATTGCAGGCATCATCGCAGGTTCTGCCAACAATGGCTTAGGTGGAACAGGTGTTGCACCTAACACTAAAGTTATGCCGATTAATGTTTTTAATGGCGAATATGCCGAAACTGCTGATATCATCGAGGCCATTCATTATGCTGTTCAGCAAGGGGCAGACATTATTAATATGAGTCTAGGCGACACCCATTATTCGGAAGCGTTAAACAAGGCGGTCCAAGAGGCTTATAGTAAAGGCATACTGATTGTCGCAGCTGCCGGTAATGAAGGAGATATGGGAAAAAGTGTACAGCGCGTGTATCCAGCTGCATACAGTCATGTCATTTCAGTGGCTGCTACCGATTCAAAAGATAAGCGTACTAGTTATTCCAACTACCATTCAACAGTGGATATTGCGGCCCCTGGCGACTATATTCTTTCAACATTACCAGGTAATAGATATGGTTGGATGAGTGGAACATCAATGGCTACGCCTATGGTGGCCGGTGTAGCAGCACTGATTTGGTCCAATGAGCCAAAACTCACTAAATATGAGGTGGAATACCGTCTCTATGATTCAGCTCTAGACCTAGGTACAAAAGGGAAAGATATATACTATGGAAATGGACGGGTGAATGCAAAAAAAGCGCTTGAAATGAAGACGCTGACTAGGCCAACTGTGACGGCGATTTCTGATAAGGATACGTTGATCAAAGGGAAAATTCCAAGTGATTTCAAAACAGGCAACGTTTCCATTTATACCAATGAAAAAACACTCGCCACAGTGAAGATTAACGGGGAAAAGACGTTTTCAGCGACTATCGCTAAACAGACAGCTGGCACGAACATCTATACAAGAGTTGTCGATAATGCGGGAAATAAAAGTGTTCCTGTTTTAGTCAAGGTAGAAGATAAAACAGCACCTGCGAAACCGACAGTAAATGGAGTCGGTGACAATACAACAAAAGTAACTGGCAAAGCGGAAGCAGGCTCTACCGTTACTGTCAAACTGGGCAGCACTGCGCTCGGCAAAGCAAAGTCAAATAGCTCAGGGAAGTTCACCGTTACGATGACGAAAAAACAAAAGGCCGGTAAAGTCCTATCCGTAACAGCAACCGACAAGGCAGGAAATACGAGCCCGGTCAAAACAGTCACCGTCGCAGACAAAACAGCACCAAGTATACCGTCAGTCAATACAGTAACAACAAAAACGACAAAAGTAACCGGCAAAGCAGAAGCCAACTCCACAGTATACGTAAAAGCATCTAAAAAAGTCATCGGCTCTGCCAAAGCAACGAGTAAAGGCACATACTCGGTCAAAATCCCTAAACAAAAAGCCGGAAAAAACCTATATATATATGCCAAAGATAAAGCGAAAAATGTAAGTGCGTCAAAGAAAGTTACTGTTAAAAAGTGACCAGAACATGACGGTTGAATAATGAAGCCTCTGAGTGAATCTCGGAGGTTATTTTTATGTAGAGGGTAGTGTTCTGGTGGGGTGGAAGAGGGGAAGAAGAATGATGAAGTTGTTTCTTTATTATTTGTAATTAAGGCAAGTCGAAACAAAAATACTAAATACACATAGTTTCATTAAAAATTTCACATAGAATCAAAAAAAACTTTACCTGATACGAGTGTATTAGGATGTAAATTAGGGGGAAAGGAACTATCTCTTCATTGCATGAAAAAAGCCGCTCAAATGGAACGGCCAAACTTCCTTAATCTATCAGGAAGTTTGTGAATTATTTAAATCAACCAGTTTAAATTTATGGTAAGCTATTTTTCTTTGAAATTCAGAAATCTGCTACACTAGGTCGATAAATACCTTTGGTTAGCACTCTCCTATAACTTTAAGTTCGATTTTTTTGGTATCCTAGAATCTTTTATCTTCCCAAAAATTCATCACAATATGGTTTTTTGGATTGTAAACCTCTACCTTATACCCTTGTTCTCTTAGATAGTCAATAATCTCCGGAAGCTGTTGTGCAGTTCCTTTTGAATCGTGGAAAAGAATGACGATCGGACCTTTTTTTCCTTTCAAACCTGCTTTAACGTTAGACGTTATCTTGCTAGGGTTTGTTCTATTATACTTCCAATCTAGTGTATCAATATTCCAATCCCACATTTTGAACCCCTTTTTGGCTAAGGCATCCCGAAACGGTTTTGTCATATAGGGTTTGCTACCGTATGGAACTCTAGTCAGCTTACTGTCAAACTTTGAACCCTTTAACAACGTTTGTCTTGTCTTCTCCATTTCGATTGCGACATTACTTGAACTCCCTCTATATAATTTTTTTGCATCATGGGAAACGCTATGTAACCCAGGATAATTTCCCTCTTTAATCATGCGATTTACGGTTTTTGGATTACGTTTAATATTTCCTTCAATCATAAAAAAGGTCGCTTTTGCTTTTTTCTGTTTTAAGATATCTAATATTGTTGGCGTATACTGATTCGGACCATCGTCAAACGTTAAATAGACAACCTTACTAGTTTTATTTTCTGCTGCAGACGCAGAAGAAAAACCCCAAATACTACATACAAGTACGAGTAAAAGAAATAATAGGCTAACTTTTTTTAACACTCACATCATTCCCCCTAAAAAACTCCTAGTATATTAGCCCATAATATTACTCAAGTATGTAAATGTGCGTCTTAAAAAATATAAAATTTATTGATCCTTCTCACTAAGGAAAAGCAAAGTCCAATAGTTCGGGAAACTTCACCGTTCGATGACGAAAAAACAAACGGCCGGAAAAGTTCGATCTATAACAGCAACCGACAAGGCAGGAAAAACGAGCTCGGTCAAAACAGCACCTAGAAAACCGGTAGTCAAAACAGCAACGACAAAAACGACAAAAGTAGCCGGCAAAGCAGAAGCCAACTCCACTGTATACGTAAAATCATCTAAAAAAGTAATTGGCTCTGCCAAAGGAGAAGTAAAGGTACATTCTCGATCAAAATCTCTAAGCAAAAAGCCGGAAAAAACCTATATATCTATGCCAAAGATAAAGCGGAAAATGTGAGAGCGTCAAAGAAAGTTACTGTTAAAAAGTGACCAGAAATATGTGAAGCCTCTGAGTGATCTAGGAGTTTTTTTCTATGTAGCTGATAGTGTTCTGGTGAAAGACTTTGAAAGTGGGGTGGAAGAGGGGAAGAAGAATGAGGATGTTGTTTCTTTATTATTTGCAACCATATTAGTTGTGATGGTGTTAAGGGAAGTCGAAACATGAATAAAAAGCCTCCGAGAATCATTCGGTTGCTTAAAAAAAGCTAATACTTTTATATGCCATTACTCTTTATTTGCATACATCTTTTCAGTACTTCGACTGTACAGTTCTATAATATTACCGAATGGATCTTCACAATAAATTAAGTAATAAGGCTTGTTCTTCCATATATCACTTATTTCGCTATTATAACTGAGATTGATAGCTGTCGGTGAATTAGAGTTATCGCGAAGTTTCTTCCTATACGAAACCATTAAATATCACCTTCTTCAATCATCCTATTATACTCAATTTTACTTATTAGCCCTTTTCCATTACAAGTAAGACAGTCAGTATAGATATCATAGGCACCTGTTCCGTCACAGACATGACATTTATTATGAGTTACTGGTATTTCCTTTTGAATCATTGAAAAAAATTTTACAATATACTTCAAAAATTTCATCCTAATAACCCCCTTTTTTTCAATCATACTACTAAAATTGATGAAACAAACCTGGATTCCAACAAAATTACAAAATCCGCATAGATTCATTACAAACTTTACATAGAATCAAAAAAAACTTTACCTGATACGAATTCATGGCCTAATGTTTTAGGAAGTAGGTAGGGGTAGAGGCACTATCTCTTCATTGCATGAAAAAAGCCGCCCAAATGGAACGGCCTAAACTTCCTTAATCTATCAGGAAGTTTTTCTGCATTCATAATTTAATTCACCCAGTTTAAGTTTATGGTAAGTTATTTTTCTTTGAAATTCACTTTTCATTTTATCATTTAAACAATCCCTAAAAAGGGTTTCATAATAGCGTATATTAAATGTATGCCATAACTTTTTTATATGAATTCCTCCCCGATTGTTCCCTACAAATATTATCGGTCAATGTGGAAAGGTTTTTAGATTTCAGAAATGATCCATATAATTACTTCATTTTTTTCTCAAAATCCATAAGTAAGCCAAAATGGAGATAAGAACTGAGATTGCTGCCATTATGTAAATACTTCTATAGCCAAATAGATAGCCGATTTGTCCGAAGAGGATGGCACCGAAACCGATTCCAAGATCAAAGAAAGAATAGAAAGTGGCATTGGCCATGCCTTTTCGATTTCGAGCCGCGTGTACAAGTGACCACGCTTGAAGAGCCGGTTGGACAGCGCCGAATCCAATGCCGTAAAAAATAGCTGCAATATACAGAATCATGTTACTTGGCATCCAGGCAAGCAGAAGCATCGCCGCTACGATAAAAAGCGTAGATGGAATGAAGACGGCTTGATGTCCTTTTTGATCATAGATTTTGCCAGCGAACATTCGTGTGAAAATAAGAGCTAATGCGTAAAGAAAAAAGTAAACTTGAATACCTGTCAGGCCTTTTTTCATTGTATAAAGCGGTAAGAAGGTGGCAATCCCACCAAAGGATACCGTAATGAAAAAAACAAGAACGGACGGCGCAACAGCGCATTTTTCATAAATGTCAAACCTATTAGTTTTAGCGGGAGCAGAAGGAGGATCTACTTTCTTATAGGTAATAGTCGAAGCCATGATCCAAGCTGCAAGACTTAATACACCGCAAAATAAAAACAACTGTTGAAACGTTAAAACATCCGCTAAGAAAAGTCCTAGTGACGGACCAAAAGCCATCGCCAAATTTCCCGATAAAGTGAAGTAACCCATTCCCTCACCACGACGCTTTTCTGGGATAAGATCGGAGGCAATCGTACCTGAAGCGGTGGTCGTATATCCCCAGCCAATCCCTTGAACAACTCTCATCGCACATAGAAGGAAAATACTCATCATAAATCCAAACGAGCCAATCGCTACAGCCAAAAAGGCTAAGCCGAACAAGAATACAAAACGTCTCCCTTTTGTTTCCAAGACCTGTCCAGCAAAGGGACGGACAATCAGAGCGGAAAATAGAAACATCCCAGCAACCAACCCAATATACTGTTCATTTCCACCAAGCTCTTTTACAAAAAGCGGGAGGGTCGGTGAAGTCATTTGAAAGGATAAAAAAACAAAGAAGTTAGCTAAGAATATCATCATAAAATCTCGCGTCCAGATTTTATTAGAAACTGGAAGTTCGTCTTTAAACAAAGGTACACCCATAAAAGTCGCTCCCTCTTAATTGATAGTAATTATCATTCTCATTTTACTAGAGTTGTAGAGGATAATCTATAAGAAAACGGAATTCAGAATTAGTGAGTGACTATTAATCTGGGTAATATTGACTAATAAAAAGTTTATAAATTTTCTTTTAGCATTAAAAACTAGGATGTAGGTAGCTTAATATTCAGAATACACTTAATTTAATTTGTAATAATTAAAAAATATGGTATATTTATGTAAATAAATAAGAAAATAGACTGACGAGGAGAAAAGGTTTTTTAGATGATGAATATTAGCTCTGCCAGGAAACAAGATCACAGGAATCTATAAGCGGATTATTATTGAATTGCCATAGATCATTTTCCTGCCTATACAGAACCCTTCTATAGAGTGAATTTACTTTTGCATGATTGTAAATACTATCTTACCGTTCAGTTCCAATGGACACCAATTATTAAAGTATGATAACAAACTGTCGGATAGTAGGGAGAGTTGTTAAGAGTTCATTTCATTAATGTGAAAGTTTAATTAAGGACCTTTTATTCCCCATTTATAAGGTTTATTATCTATGGGGAAATGATAGATTAAAGGAGTTAATTATGGATAGACTTACAGAGACTGTAATGGAGCGGGAAGAAGATTCTCTAAATAGTAGAAAGAAACCTATGGTTGTTAAACTAAATACTGAACAACTTGATGATTTTATACAAAGATTTCCAGATGACGGAGAGTTTTTTGGTTTATGCTATCACATTCATGAAGATAAGACGGTCACTTTTAACTATAATTCTGATGGTAGAGTTCTAGAAGTATTGAATTTGGTTAAGTGATTGGCACTTTGGAGATCCAGTAGAAATGCTGGATTTTTTTGATCCTAAATATAGGTATATTAATAGATTTGGTGATTATCAAAGTCGAGTGATGTCGGAATAAATTGGATAATTATTCTTTATGACAGTTGTTTCGATAGTTATAATTAATAAAAGAAGTACATACAGAAATAGTGAAAAATATAAAGGTTAGATAATGGTGATTGTTAAGAGTACTCCTAGAAAGCATTCCAATGGCAATGTTAAGACTTTCATGTCAGTCCGTAATGTTCAAAATTTGGAGGTGAAGATGAAGAAATACTATGGCTGGAATTTGTTTAGAAGTATTGGTTTTTGGTCATCTTCATTGGAAAAACATGAGTGAGGCAGCGGTAGTTTAGAGTTGAATTATTTGGGTAATATTAAAGCTTCTGAAAGGGGTTATTAAAAAAAAAAAATGGACTTATATTAATGGTATGGAAGTAATTGTGAAAAACTAAAAGAAGAGAATATGAGATTGGCTGATATATTAACAAATGATAATGTCCATCCCAATGATCAAGGGAACTGATCAAGGGCATTACATATGGTTCGAAGTGTTGTACGAATTTTTTAAGGGGGAGTAGTGTCACAAATATGATTGTATCTTCATTTTAGAAATCAGAAATTCAGATTACAGAGTCTAAACTAATAGCTTGCATGCTTCCATTAGCTGATAAAAAAAGGTGAAATGGAGAAAAGTGGTTATAATCACTTTTCCCCCTCTGGAATTAGATTGAATGATGAATGCAAAGTGGGATTTTCTAGGATTATTAACAAAAAGGGATATGTTATCACTAATTCTCAAGTGCAGCACATTTCCTATCTTCGATAAATTCGCGCATTTCCTCTTTCGATATTCCTGAGCCCATAATATCCTTCATGATCTCCTTCCATTCATCATCCATGCTTTGGTCTATTTGGTCATGTAACAGGGCATCAACAGTTATACAAAGGATGCTTGCGATTTTTTCCAGAACTAAAATAGTAGGGTTTGTTTGAAGGTTTCTTTCCAGTGAGCTTATATAAGACTTTGCCACTCCGGATTTTATTGAGAGTTCACTAATTGACATTTTTTTTTCTTCTCTAAGCATTTTAACGCGGTAACCTATCATGTATATCACACCTAACCATTGATATGTATAAGTAATTATTAAATATTTTCAAAAAAACATTTAATAGTTACTAAATTGTATTGTTAAACCATCTCTTTAAGTTTACACAGTTTTTCACCATTTTTAATGATAAATAGGCACTAAAATACTTGACTCGATCATATGTATAGACATATTTTCTTGTTTCTATAGGCATTTAGTTAGGTATACTTTTCAAAATTGTTTCTAATATTATTGGTTCTCTATCAAAGATAGATGTAGAGGTTTACTTGTATTTACTATATGTCAACCTAAAAACGTTATTTGAACGAGTTTTTTTTAGGTTGGGTTTTATGTGAAAGTGCTTATGGTTTAATAAAAATAAAAATAAAATAGTTACAATTATTTGTGTTAACCTGAACTGGTCGGTGTGTCTGTTTTATTTTTACTGTATGGGGAGAAGTGAAGACATTAACGCCTGAAACGTATAAGAAGTTGATGAGAACCTTTAGTATATGACGGAAGAAATATCTATAGTGTAGTAGTGATGCAGGAATCAGGGGTAGAGTATCACTCCATCGGAAGAAAACGAAGGTATAAAGGAGTCGAAACACGTTGAATTACAAATCCCTAGATCATAATAAAACATATCTTATCACTGGGGCAGCAGGTTTCATCGGATATTTCTTATCTAGAAAACTACTGGAACAGGGCTGCAGGGTGATTGGCGTTGATAATATCAATGATTACTATGATGTGAAGCTAAAATATGCTCGTTTGGAGCAACTTAAACCTTATGAGAAATTTACCTTTATCAAAGGTGATATTTCCGACAAAGCGATGATCACCAATATCTTCGAAGGGTATAAACCTAATATTGTAGTAAATTTGGCTGCCCAAGCTGGAGTGCGATACTCGATCGAGAATCCTGATGTGTACATTCAAAGTAATATCATCGGTTTTTACAATATCCTTGAAGCATGCAGGCACAATCCTGTGGACCATCTTGTCTATGCTTCATCCAGTTCTGTTTATGGAGCTAACAAAAAGGTTCCGTTTGAAGAAACAGATTTTGTAGACAACCCTGTATCACTTTATGCATCTACTAAAAAATCCAATGAATTGATGGCTCATACATACAGTCATTTATATAATATTCCTGCTACAGGACTTCGTTTCTTTACGGTTTATGGCCCTATGGGACGTCCAGATATGGCCTACTTTGGATTTACTGATAAGTATTTTGCTGGTGAGCCAATTAAGATCTTTAATAATGGTGATTTTGAAAATGACTTATATAGAGACTTCACCTATATTGATGACATTGTTGAAGGAATTGAGCGGCTTCTTTCCAATCCTTCAGTTGGAGATAATAATGTTCCACACAAAGTATTTAACATTGGAAACAACAATCCTGAAAAGTTGATGGTTTTCATTGAAACTTTGGAGAAATGTTTAAGTAATGCTTTAGGTAAAGTTGTTGAATTTAATAAGGTTTTCGAACCAATCAAACCTGGAGATGTACCTGCCACTTATGCTTCTACTGATTTGCTCCAGAAGGCTGTCGGATTTAAGCCGGAAACTTCGATAGAAGAGGGTTTGCAAAAGTTCGTAAATTGGTATATGGAATATAATAATAAAAAGTAACAACAGTAAACAGATAAATGGCGATGAAAAACATCTAAAAATTTCTGATATCTATCACCACTCGAAATTTTCTTGAAAGATTAATAGAGACAGAGAGTCATTGAAAAGCTCTTTGTCTTTTTTTATTTGGCAAGCATAATGTGAACATGTTTATTGGCATATGCGAGCAAATAGTTGCTTTCCCGGTAGTGCCATTTTTTTGAGGCTTTGGGGCTGAATTTTAATAAGCGAAACATTTAGTTTTTTTTCTGTTTAGAACATTATTCCAGAGTTGAAGTAACCCTTGGGTGAGGGATTTTTCAATTATTTTATACATACCTCGAGATCATCTACACTTTCTCCCTTATTGGTGTACACAAAACATATATTCATCACTTTTAAATTGGCACAATATGTGGTTTTTCCTTTTTCAAAAAATAGGCATAGATGGAAACAGGAGTATTGTGCGAAAATAGTTATGGGGCAACTTTATAAGTAAATGAATTCATTGATAATACCATCAGATAAATAGGTAATAACAAAATAACGAAATAAGGATGGATTTTATGAAAAAAATGATTGGTTTTTTCTTGTGTTTTTTGCTAATTGTTTTCGTCATTTACCAACAGAATAATTCTGTTTCGAACCACAAAGAGAAGATATACGTGGAAGATTTTAAAGGGGCCAATGATTCTGCTAAGATTCAAACTGCCATCGATAAAGCAAAGTCCAATAAAATAAAGACGGTTATGCTCGATGATAGAAAGTATACGATTACATCACCTATCATAGTTAGGAAAGGTGTTAAATTGTTATTCGGATATGGAACTCAGTTCATTGTTGAGGGGAACTTCAGGGTGCTTGAACTTGAGCAAAATGCTTCCATTAAAGGTGCTTATGTAGCAATAAATGATACTAAATTTAATTCAGATGTCATTTACTTAGATGGTAAATATAAATATTATAACACCTGGAATAAAACACAAGTAAAGGATGTAAATATTGTCAACTGGTCTGAAAGTAATCAGGGTACAGGAATATCTTTATATGCTGGCGGAAAAGAACATGAGATTTCCTTCGTGAACTTTGAAAATGTTAAGATCGCAGGAATGGAGACTGGAGTAAAGTTAATAGCTGAAAAGCCTTCTTCTGGAAAGGCCTGGATTAACGCTAATCGGTTTATGAATTTTTCTTTAGAGGATTGCGTAAACATGATATCCATGGATAGTCATTTAACCATACCGAATGAAACGAGTGGTAATCAATTTACTAACTTACAGATACAACCTTCAAGCAAAACAAAGAGTATTTTGAAGGTAAGTGGGCAATATAATAAGTTTGAGGGGATGTTCTGGGATTTGGACAAAATCACGCTACAAAACACGGTTATTGAACTTACGGATAAGAGCATGGGTACTACCATTGATATTCCTTCGTTGCCTATGAACAGAATTTCCGATACAGGTCAAGTAAATAAAGTAAATTAATAAAATGCAAGAGTTCTTCTCAATTGCTAGGGGCTTAAATCATTAATAATGAAAGGTGGGAGGATGGGAAGTATAACCTTTTAAATTTCTCTTATAGAGAGTTTCAAAGTTCTTATTTAATAGAAAAAAAGCGGCTTCATTTATTTTATCAAATAAGAAAAGCTGCTTTTTTGAGCTGTAACCATTTAAAGTTAATATTTTTATAGTTTTGATGTGATAATTTGTCCTTGATCATTAATACTCACTTTCCACTTGGTTCCGTTTGGAGAAACCATTGTCACAGCTTTCCCTTTTTGAAGTTCTAAATCTCCATATAATGTACCCCCTGTTGTCGGTAACCAAGAAGCCCCATGCTGTAAAGAAGATCTTGCAAATATGCGGTTAATCCGAAATCGTTTGTGCTCTTGTGTATATCCGCTTAGAGTCAATTTAATTTTGTACAACGTATCGGCTCTGTTTTCTGAAATAACAGTGTTTCCTGCATTGAATGGAACATTTTTTGCAACTGTCCATGGTCCATTTAAGCTCTGTTGGTATTCTATCAAAATACGACTTGGGCTTTCATTCCATCCAAAATAGATACCAAAGCAATTCAGCATATTAATAGGCTGGTTAGAAAAATCTAATTCGATTACAACCGGTTGAGAACTTGGAACATCAAGGTAATTCACACTTTGTTCATCGAGTAGGTTAAAGCAATTATTAATATTTCCTCCATAGGGAGCTTTCCCAGAAAGCTGACGTACGGCGTAGCGGACGTTTGCGTTCACTAAGATATCGTCTTGATTCCCAACCAGATGGGCTTTACCTAAGGCAAGAGGGGGATATACTTGAAGGGATTCTTCATGTGGCGACGTGCACCGATTGTATTGGCCACTGTCTGTAATTGATGTAGCTACTTGGTTCGAAAAGAGGTAGTTGTGATGAGAAGTAGAAGAGAATTCGATTACAATTGGAGGATCAACCATACGGTAGGTATCCCATATCACTCCTTCAAAAATATTATAGGCACCCGAGCAACGGATGACTTTCTTTGTTTGACTCCGGCATTGAACTTGGATTCCGGTAAACATATTCCCGGAAATTTCGTACGGTAAATCACTGTTTCCTACAATCTCGATACCATAAACACATCCATCGATAAAAATAGTATGGAAGGAGTTCGCATTAATCCAACACGGGGTATTAATATTTAGAAGCTTTTCTGTTTTTAAATAGATAGCCGTATGGAAGTTTGTGATTTGGAGGGAGCTTGCCTTAAAGAAACTGATGAAATCCCATGCGTTTTTACAGTATAAGTGAATGGCTATACCCTGGTACGTTGTTGTACGGTTTATAATATTTATATTGGATATAGTTGTATGATTATGATTTTCTATTTGTTGGGCACCAGAAAGAAAAATGACGGATGAATTAAAGCTATTATCCACGATTTCAATCGTGCCACCCGAGATGGAAGCATCTTTCTGAATCTCGAAAACTTGGAAATTCCCTTTTATTATTAATGTTACTGTAGGATCAATTTCAAGATGTACATTGGACTTAATGACAATGGGGGAGGATAGGGTATATTGTTTTTTTCCTGTGATGACAACTTTAGAGTGATTATTGGCAATACAATAATTAATCGTATCTTGAATGGCTGGGGAATTGTCTACCACATTTGGATTAGCGCCAAAACAATCAATATTAAGAACATCTCTGTTCTGGCAATCTTCAGACAAGTTAAGTGAGTCTGTCAATTTATAACACTCCTTATAAAGTGATGTTATATAGCATATTCTTGTCCAAAAATAAAGTATAGGTATAAAAAACAAAAAACAAACGAGTCATCGTTTGTTTTAAATCAATGATAGGTTTCCAGGGTAGAATGAATCATATTTGAAAGGGAAAAGGAATTTTCTACTTTTTGTCTAGCTGTGCTACCCAATCGTTTTCTTAAATCCTTATCATCGTGAAGTATTCTAATTTTTTTTGCAAATTCTTTTTCTGAATGATGGGAAATGAGAACCCCTGTTACATGATCCACAACGGCTTCTTTAATGCCGCCTACATCTACAGAAACGATTGGTGTACCTGATGCCATTGCTTCAAGGACTACCATTGGAAAAACTTCTCTTAAGGACGTAAGGAGCAGCAAGTCCATATTGCAAATAAATTCATATGGATTGGACGCATTACCTAGAAGCTTCACATTCTGGTGTAACTTTAAGTCCTTAATCATGTTTTCAACAAATCCCCGCTCTGGTCCATCTCCGGCAATATAAAACATCACATTACTTACATCTTTTAACTCATTAGCAATTTTTAAAAAGAGCTCATGGTTTTTTTCTTTTGATAACCGTGCTAGAATTCCAACGTTGAACGTTTCTTTAGGTTGTAGCTGTTGAAAAGAAAAGTGTTCCACATCCACTCCGTTGTAGATGGTCCGAATAAGATCCTTCCTTACACCAAACTGAAGTAAGTTTTCCTTTTCGAAATTACTAACTGCAATGATTTGGTTCACATGCTGATTTAACACCTTTTTAAATAGGAAGGGCATCTTTTTTTCAAGTAGGGTTACATTATGCTTGGTATACACCAGCTTGATTTTTCTCCTCGTGATTTTCTTTATTGCGATGGAATATAGTAACATTCTTAAACTATTTGCATGGATAACATCAATTTCTTTTTGGTTAACTTCTCTACTCAGTGTCTTGAGATTAGCGAGGTGATTTTTTAAGCTTAAAGGAATAAATTGATTTTTATTATGAATTTGATTGTACAGCTCACCAGTAGCAGCTGCTGAGAAAAACGTCATGTTTTCATTCTTGAGATGGTTTTCTAATTTACAAAAATACATCTCAGCGCCGCCTGTTATAAGTTTATCGGTTAGTAGTAGGACATTGTTCATTTCCCTTATTTGCCCCCATTTTGTATAGAGGTAGGCCGTGAACCTCTGTTTTTATTGTATGCGTGATAGGCATATTTGCTAAAATAATAGTTCGCTTTTACAAAGTTTAATTTTTCTTGGCTCCGTAACAGTTTCCAATATCGGTAAGCCGCCTTTAATTTATTCCTTGAAGTGGAGTTACTAACAATACGATACTTGGATAAAACCCTTTGTAAGCCATGCGCTTGATAACCTTCCCTTAACAGTAACAACCATAATGCAGAATCCTCAGGCTGAATATCGGGCATTTCAATTTGCTTAATTTGTAGTCTATCTAACATCACAGTTAAACAGCCGATGGTTGTATTTCCAATCAGAGTATTATAATCTATCGTTTTTGGTGCCTTCACTTCAATATCTAGAGGATTGCCTTCTTCGTCCATTAAAGAGTAGGAGGTAAAAGAAAAAGCAAGGTTTCCCTTTTGCATAAAGGTGACTTGTTCTTCCAATTTAGTAGGCATCCATAGATCATCACTATCAAGAAACGCAATATAATTTCCTTTTGCTGCTTTAATAGCAACATTTCTAGCCCTAGCAGCCCCAACATTTTGAGTTAAAGGTATAAGTTTAACCCGTGGATCGTTTTCTATATACGATTTAATGATATGAACCGAGTTATCCTTTGATTGATCATCAACAATAATCATTTCCCAGTTAGTAAAGGATTGATCTTGGACGGATTTAATTGTCTCTTTAATAAAAGACGAGCTGTTATACGAGGGAGTTATAACGGAAACTAAAGGTCTGCTATCCTTTTTGTTGTTTATCATAAACATCCACCTCTTTTCTTTCATATACGGTAATATATTTTAAAGTAAGTGCTAAAAAGGAAAAAAATGCTTCATTAATCATGAGAGAAAGGGACATCATCTGTATTAAAAAAGCAAAAAGTGTAAGCACAATGAAAGGTTTTTCCTTATGTAATCTAGTCTTAAATAAGGTGATAACAAGCATCAATAAAAAGGAAATGTAAAAAAGAAAACCAATAATTCCGGACTCAACTAAGACTTCTAGATACGTATTGTGAACATATAGCTTTTCATTATGCTCAAATGCGTAGTAATCGGAAAAGTTAAAGGCACCAATACCAATAAGGGGATTTGACATAAAATAGTTAATCGCTTGACCCCATAAATCAAATCGTCCACTACCCCCATCAGTAGAGAAGTCGGTAATACGACTAGCAATAATCTCATTGAAGTCTATTTTAATGAAAGAACCTGCAGCATAGATTCCAACTAGACATAACAGAGAAACAGTCAACATTTTTACTTTTTTTGAAAAATTCGCTAAAAGCATGTACAAAATGACCACCAGTATGAGAGCTAGAATTCCACCTCTTGAAAAAGTAAGAAGGGAGGTAATCACACATAAAATGAATCCAATTGAATGCTTGAATCCCTTTAAATTCACTAAATAAAAGGAAAAAAACAATGTATTAAAAAAAATGAAGATGTTTGGGTCATCAAGTAATCCAATTAATCTCGGATAATCTCGATCTAATAATAATCCATAAGATGTTACCTCAACACCTATTGGGAATCTTCCCGTCACCTTAATTCCGATGATGTACAATAACAGGCTAATGACGTTAAATATGATCCCGACATTTGCAATGGAATTTTCAATGGCACCTATCGAGGTTAGCTCCAGTACATATCTCATGATGAAATAACAGCCAAGTACGAGTATTACTCCTAGAATGACTCGAATGCTTGATTCCGGGTACTGTGAAAAAGCGCCACTCAGACAATAGGTAAAATAAAATAGCAGCAATAAAATTTCATAATGATATAGGGAATGAAAGTAAAAATCTCGAAAATACATGCAGAAGAAAATGGCTAGAAATATCATGTAAATTTTTAATGAAAAACCGATGGACAAATTGTATTTACTAAGTGTAATAAAAAATAACAAGAGAAAGACTGGCCACATAGAGGTGTTTTTATTAATTTGCAATCTTTCCATTCTCTTTTTGTCCCCCATCTGGTAAATGATTTGTGTCCTGTTGTTTTTTGTGTTTTATAAAATCTAAGATTAAGCCCTGGATTGTCTTATCCAAAATTAAAATCAACGCAGAAACTAAAATGATGGTAGAAAACATGGCTAAAACAGGATGTTTAGATAATAAGTAGTGTATTAGGATAAAACTTATAGAAAAGTAGGACCCATATGGAATAATGACCCTGGTTAATATCGTTCTTTTTATTGGATTAACAGAGACATAACCAATGAATGATACGATTTCCATCGTTAAAACGGCAAAGGCTGCACCCGCCACAGCATAGCTAACACTCAGATAATAAAAGGATACAAAGCCAATAACAATGGTTATAAACTGTACAATAGTACGCCGGTTCTGTAACCCTCTTGTCGTGAGGCCGTCCGCGATGGCGATGTTAAAGCCTTGTAGGACTACTATAAAGGACAATATTTTTAAAGGTTGCACGGCAGATCCCCATTCATCCCCGAATAAAATATTGACGAGAAATACAGCTAAATAGAATAAGGATATGGTCATACACAGACCGATAAAGGACATTATCTTCATTTGCAGGATATTTAATCGTGTATGTTCCTCCAACTCTCCACGGTTAAATTGCTTAAATAACAGCGGGAAAAATGCACCTGCAATAACTCCTGGTATTTGGTATAGAGCAGAAGGTATCCGATATGCGACTGCAAAGAGACCAACAAGGCCTAAGGACAGTGTTTTTTCTAACACTAATGGACCTAATTGAGGGGTTAACATAATAAATAACCCACTAATAAGGAACGGACTAAGTTTCGTTAATAACTGTTTTTCAAAAGGGGATTTCCATTTTAATTCAGCTTTTTTGCGAAGTAAATATAGGCTGTAAAGGCCTCCTGCTAAATAAGAAAATCCATATAAAAAGGCTGCTAAATGGACATCCACGTTTAAGCCCATACTCATCGTGGTGGATACGATTAATGCAATGGCTGAGAAGATTTTAATGGATGCTATAAACTGCATTCTTTCTGTTAATTGAAAATAGGTGATTCCTATACTTTGCATCGCTAGACCAATGACCATGGGGATCATTAAGCTATAAATCATATAAAGAATTTTTTGTTCTTGATAAAGGACGTGAATGCCGACAGAAAATACAAGAAATGCTATAAGCAAACATATAACCCGAATCTTAATATAAGATGAAAATGTGGTGCTTAAGTTTTTCTTCTTCGATCCCTCTCGAAGGAATGTGTTACTAAATCCGAGATCGGTAAAAAAGTTCATGACCATGGCAAGAGCTAGAGCCACACTAAATATTCCATAGTTGTTTGAGTTAAAATAGTTAGCCAATAATATAAGTGTAGTTGCATTTAAAACATTAGCTAGAATTGTACTGTAAAATAAATGGATGATGTTAATAAAAATAGAGTTTTTCTTCTTATTCACTTGTTTCTCTCCCCATTTTATGACGATATAGTCGTTGGATCGAGTAGTGGTAAAGACTGACTTTTCTTCAGGTAATAATCAAATGTATTCGCAAGTCCCTTTTCAAGCGAATAAACGGGATGCCAACCCAATTCTTGTATACTCACTTTATTACAGAGTAAACTTTCTTTGATGTCTCCATTTTTTTCTGGTTGATATATAGGGGATAAATCATGTTTGCCAAATGATTGAATAATTGAGAATAATTGATTGATACTTATACTGGTGGTTGATGAAATATTGAAGGTACCACTTCCGTCGAATTCTAACGCTTTTAGATTGGCATTCGCTACATCTTTTACATAGATAAAATCCCTCGTTTGGTAACCATCACCATAAATAACAGGCTGCTCTTTGTTAATGACAAGATTTGTGAAAATTGATATAACGCCGCCTTCACCACTTGTTGTCTGTCTTGGACCATACACATTACTATAACGGAGGTTTACATAGTCTAAACCAAATAATTCTTTTGCAAGCATTAGATAATCTTCAGCAGTTTTTTTTGAGGCACCATAAGGTGATAATGGATGAGTATCATGCGATAAGGTAATTGGCATAACATTAGAGTTTCCATATACAGCCGCTGATGAGGCAAATACAATCTTTTTAACGGCATACTTGTGAGAAAGCTTAGCAATATTTATGGTTCCCATGATATTAATCTGTGCATCATTCGTGATATCTGAAATTGATTGTTGTACACTAACTTGCGCGGCTTGATGAACGACATAGTCAGGCCTAAATGTCTGCATCGCCTGTTCTAGTGAGACTTCATCTTCTACATTTCCAAAGAAGGGAATGACTTTTGAATGGACATTCTCGATGGATCCGGTAGATAAGTTATCATAAACAGCCACTTCATAATTATTCTGAATCAATGTATCTACAATATGAGACCCAATAAAACCAAATCCTCCAGTTACTAGTACCTTATCCATTTCTCATTACCCCTTTTAATCGATTATCTAGCTCCATTGCCAGTAAAGACAATTGCCAATGTTCGAAACAAAATCTTGATTTCCATAACAAGTGAGCGATGTTGAATATAATATAAGTCGAAATTCAACTTCTCTTTTGGTGTTAAATCATAACCCCCATTTACTTGTGCCCATCCAGTTATGCCTGGTTTTACAAATAAACGACTTTTAAAGCCAGGTAAGAACTTATCAAATTCCTTATAGAAATATTCTCTTTCAGGCCTTGGGCCAATGAGTGACATATCTCCTTTTAAAACATTAATAAGCTGAGGGATTTCATCAATACGGGTTTTTCGTATAAATGCTCCTATTCTTGTAACTCTAGAATCTTTTTCACTTGCCCATTGTGGCCCATTTTTTTCGGCATCTAAACCCATGGAACGTAATTTAATCATTTTGAAAGACCTCCCATTTAGTCCCAGTCGTTGCTGACAAAAAAAAGGGGAACCAGTTGAGTCAATAGGAATAAGAATGCAGAATAAAATTAAAATAGGTGATAAAAGAAGTAACATAAAAAACGAAACGATAAAATCTATAGAACGCTTTATAGCAAAATATGGTGATGTCGATAGTGGTTCTATTAGTATTTCTTCCTCTCTATCAACTCTAACCTTTGAACCCAATTGTTACCCTCCTTTATTCATGAAATGATCATTGTACCGGTTATTTCGTGTTTTGCCCGTTCAAATTGTGTTTTCACATTCACAATCTTTTCTAACTTATCTCTTCCTTCTTGTATCGCTAAAATAATGCCATCACAGTATTTAGCTATGATTTGTGCATCAGGTTTGTTTAAACTATCTGAAGTGTGAAACAGAATAATATCAAAAATCTCTTTCCACTCCTCAATTAGGGTGGGAAGGGTCTCTAATGTTAATAATGTCGCTGGTTCATAAAGGACTTCGCTAGTGGGTAAACAGAATAGATGATCTTTTATATGTATTGCATGATCACTATTTTTTGGTTGCTTATTTAAGAGTAAGGTGGTCAAACCAAATGAATTATCGATATTAAACACATGATGTAATGAAGGTTGGCGAAGATTAGCATCCACTACCAGCACTCGTTTACGCTGTTCAGAAAAGGCAAGAGCTAAGTACGCGGTTGCATTGGCTATATTTTGTGATTGTGCAATTGATGTAACCATTAATAGTGAATCTTCTTTTTTGAGCTTGGATTCGATATTGTTACATATGGAATAAAATTGTTCTTTATTGTTGACATCATTTAGATAAAAGGGTTGATTCTTTGTGAATTTAATAGCCACTATGTTCACCACGTTCCGTAGAGGATAATGTCTTATAAGGTGTTTTCCGTGTTTTGTCTTTCCTTTTGTTATTTAAGCTTACTCTTCCTAATAGTGGAAGTCCGAGGTGCTCAAGCTGATGATCGCTGTAGGCTGCATCATCAAAGTGTTCTCGAAGAAGTGCTAAACCTATTCCGGCAAATAAGCCTATTACGATTGAAATGGCTAATATGAATTTGGGTTTTGGAAAAAGAAGTTCTGCTTGTTCCATTTCGGAATCATTAAGAATATTAATCTGTTTTACGTTTGCAAAGTCTTTAAATTTAGATATAGAATGCATTGCGACAGTCTGTGCAATGGCTTTAGCTGACTCAGGATTAGAATCTTTGACGGTAATAATAATAATCTGAGAATTATCTCTATTGGTAATAGAAACTTGCTTGAGTAATTCATAACTTGAAGTCTTTAGGTTTAACTCCTCTTTAACTCCTGTCATAATTTGTGGACTTTTGATGATATCCATGTACGATAGAGCCAGCTGTCTGTTCTCTTGCACTTTATTTATGGAAGTTTCCTTTTCTCCCATACTTAAAGATCCTGCCAGAACTTGAGTAGAGTACTGATAAGTTGGTTTCATAATGTACATGGAAGAAAAAATAACGAAACCAGTAATACAAACTGTAGAAAGTATAATGATTAATATTCGCTTTTTTAAGATACGTATAAAGTCTTTAATTTTTACTTTTTCATTCATCTATTTCACCACTTTTTTAGAGAAATTATTTACCTTTCAATTAGCAATATTCTTTTTGAAAATCATTCTATAAATAGGTATCTTTTACCCTATTTTTCGTTTTACAGGTATAGAACTCACGGGTATTTCTGTTACTTGTTTTTTTCTTCTCGTAATAAACTTTCCAAGGTTCATGCATGGTTTCTCAACAAATAGATACGCCAATGAAGATAGTAAAAAAGAAAAGAAGAAGGAAAAAATTAAAATCAAGCCGGTTGGCAACTTATCATAAAATAAGTACATGAATGAGAATAAGGAAATGAGATGATACAAATACAGACTATAAGAAATTTTACCGAGAAGAGTAAGTATTTTAGACCTTAATAATGATGAAAGTTTTAAGGAAGATATGCTCATAATCATAAAGATACAAACTCCACACGAGACAACATAGTCCCTGAAAATATAATTATTTAATAAATCCACTTCACCAATTATTCCTTCGTACATAAAACAAATAACTGCGATTATTAATAGTACAATTTTTACAGTTTTTTTCATTTTAAAAGTATAGTTAAAAAGGTCATGGCGATACTTCGCTAATATTGCCCCCATTAAAAAAAGAGTCATATAGTGAAAACTTAAAAGACTGCTAGTTATGTTCAAACTAGAACCAAACAAATATAAAATCATAGTTGATGAAAAACTTAAAAAAACGAACCAGAATATGGAGTATTTAAGCTTTTTGCGTATAAAAAAAAGAATCAAAAATGGAAATGTGATCGAGATCCTCATTTCGTGAACAAGAGACCATATTACATTGTTATAGGCGTCTGTATTGTAACTTCCGATAAACAAAAGATGGTGTAATAAAAGAGCAGGTGTGTCTGAAACGGTCCAGGATTTACTAAACCAGTTACTAATAAAAGGCATATCAATATAATGGGTTAAAAGCATTTTAGCCAATATAGCTATGCTGATAGCTACTAGATATGGTAAATAAATTCGAAAAACTCGTTTTATTAAGTATGTAGGATAATGGAATTTAGCATTATTAATAGATAAATACAAAACAAAACCACTTAATACAAAGAATAGAATGACAGACTCATTACCACTACTGAAAAAAAGGCGAAGAGGAGTTTCCTTGAACAAATAGACATTGAAGGGACTGTTTGAATCATACCGATAACTTTCATATGAAGGGTATATCATCATATAATGTCCAACTAATACAATAAGTGCAGCTAATCCTCTTAATGAGTCAAATTCCTCATATCTACTATTCATATTCCCCCTCCATAAGAACCGTTTTTTTATAATATAGCATTTGTTCGTTATAAAGTATAGTTAGTTCTTTAAAACAGACAAACACAGACAAAAGTAGACAAAAAAAGTAAAAAATGGAACGCGGTATCCTGATCTATAAGCTCAATTATTAGGGGAAGTTTGGTTTTTATATAATGATAGAGTAAACACTGTTCCTCGATTACAAATAATTCTTAATGAGTAAAACAGACACTAGAGATGGTATATAGCATTACCTTTAAATTTGAATCTACAAGGAAATTCCGGAAAGCTGGTACATTTCAATCATCTTGAAATTTTTAATTTAATAAACTTGAAAGAAAATGTTACTGGCCAGTTGGCATTTAGTGAGGTTTATTTAAGGGATAATACAGTTGTTCTTTAAAAGTAAGTTTCAAGTAAATGGGGGACGGATAAAACCGTTTATGTCAAAGGTTTATATAATAGTAGTTTTTTTATGTTTAGTTTATGAAGGAAGGGAATTGGTTATAGCCTGTCATTAGACTAAAGAATATAGATCTTAAGATTATTAAGAAGACATTTTAAATTACTTACTAATATTACCTATTAACATTTGTTAACATAATAAGTATAATAAATCTCAATATAGTAATTGAAAAGTAAGGGCCAAAACCACAAAACTAAGGCATTTGCTAGGATAGCTGGGTTACTGCAATATGGATGAAATTGGGGTTAAGTAATCAGAAAATGGAGATGTCTTCATTAAAGTTTTTAACCACCATCGTAAGTAGATCTTGTAAAATATTCAATACTCCTGAGAACGGCAAACCTATTGAAAAGTAGGGACGCAAAATTACAGGTCTAAGGCTATGCTAAGACGGCTGTGTTACCGCAAATAGGGTGAAAAAGAAGATATGCAAAAAAAAATTGATGCAGAATGGGTTAATTTAATTTTGAAAGCAAAAAGTTTAGGTGTTTCCATTCAAGAAGTGCGAAATTTTATTCAGAATGAACAGAACTTGAATAATCAGCCCCGCAAGAATTGGAATTAGAAAAATAAAAAAATATATCTACTTTGAATGGCTGTTATTCAGCCTTTTTTTTATTTAAAAGCTTGCGGATGAAACGATCTTTTATCAACAAAATTATTCATTTCCGTGCGCTGATACCTAAGTGTTTCTTAGATTAGAATAATATATTGTTATTTCCCTATAGTATAGATCGGAAATTGTAAGTACTATTATTTCTATAGAATATTCGGATATAATTAGATATATTTCCTGACTGGAATGTTCCGATACTAAAACTTTCAATAAGTAGTATAGTAATATTTAATAAAAGAAATGATTATCAGTATATAGCACTATTATAAGCGCTTTCTTATATCAGCAAAAAGTTTCTAGTTTAATCAAATTGCAGCCCTAAAAACAGTTCCTTAGCAACAGATAGGGATAGGAAACTTTGTAGAGGTGAATGAAACCTTTGTCCATTTAATATGGTAATTGGTATTATGAAATATTTTGAATGAATGAACTTTATATGATTTATAGTAGACTATATAGTAAAGATCAGATATTAATTTATGAAATGCGGCTCATCAAAAAAATAATGAATAATACAGTTAATATTTTTATGAATTTGACGATACTATAAAATAAAGAAAAAGCTAAAAGGACTTTGCGAAGACGATGTCAAGCTGCCATCAAAATACAAGAAGAATTTGATGACAAAAAACAAATTTATTACGTTCGAGGAAGTTTATGAAAAGAAAGAAGCAAGAAAATTTTCATTGGGACTATATTACCGTTAATTGACTTTTTTTATCGGTCAATTGTAACGGGTGTTTTCAAAAAGGCTGAGAAATCAGTCTTTTTTTGTTTTACTTTTGCTGTTTATTGATATAAATAATTAGATGAATATATGCAACTATTCTTTCGCTGATGTTAGAGCTCATTTTTAATAATCCTCAAATTTTTCATTATTCCGACACTTCTTTATCAAATGTCATAATATTGTTGGATTCATTCACTATTAATGTATATTACGCTTGCTAATACACATACTATATGTGATTATCAATTAAAAGAGCTATATTCCTTATTTTAGAAAAATAGGTTCAGGACAATTGTTTTACATAGTGGCTCTATTCATATTGGAGTGGATATTCTAATGAGTTTTATTGATATATTAATAGATACCTATACTAAAGGAGAGTTTCAGCAGGATGTTACAGTAAATGAGCTTGTGGAAGATCTTAAGGAAAAACTAAGCGGTATCATTGAGGAACATGATAGTATATAATCCGTAAGTTTTGTAAGTGGTTATTCCCAGCTTTCGTTCGGTTTTTTAACGGTGGGTGTTTGGCGCACTTTTGTAAAAAACAGCATAATTACGTTTTCAGGTGCTCTTTTGTGTGTCCTTTTTTATGCTAGTGCGGACGAACTGCATCAAAAATTTACAGGTGGACGTACCCCTTTGTGGGAGGATGTTATGCTTGATACATTTGGTGGATTGCTAGGCATTCTATGCTTTCTTATAATAAATCGACGGCGAAAGCATCATTGAACGATTGCCCCTTTCTTTTTACTTAAAATCCTTATAACTAAGAAATCTCCCAAGATACCGTACCGATACAAATACTTAAGAAGTATGTCTAGCAACATGCTTCTTTTTTATCGTTTTTTTCATATATATGATAGCAATGACCCTTGTGAAGGTGATGAAAGGTGAAAAGACAAAATAAAAGTCCAAAAGGAATATTGGCAAGTTTGCTCCTAGTTTTAGCTGTAGGAGGTTGTATCATTTTTCTTTGGCCGAGTGGCTCTGTACGCTTGGTGGAGGATTTTTATGAGTATGAGAGTGGGGCGGAGTTCGGGAAGTCATGGGATTTATTAAGTTCTGAAATGAAGCTGCGGTTCCCAAATCGAGGCGATTATGTGCAAAATCGGACCCATGTTTTTATGCAGCATATGGAAGTGGAAACCTTTCAGTATGATGTAGGGCGATCTAAAAAAGTGAAGAACTGGAGCCTGGCTAAGGACGGAAAGGTGCATAAAACTGCCTATAAGATTCCTGTAACACAGGTCTTCGATTCTCGCTTTGGCGTGTTTACAATAGAACAGGATTGCTATGTGGTAAAGGAAAAAGGCGAATGGCGTTTGTTATGGGATTATCGTTTTGAATAGATTCCTCTCCTTTTTCGAGGTTTATAATTGTTTTAATTATTGAAAATGGAGAGGGCATATCCCTAGAAAATCAACAGTTTTCCTTCTCATGAAACATATTTCATTTTAGAGCGATCACTGATAGCTTTCAGAATAAACATTTTGTCTTGTTTACTTAGCATAGTCCAACTACCTGCCTTGATTTTCATACAATACACTCCTTTTGTTTTATGTTATAGATTAAGAATGATAGTTAACATGATTCGTGTCCAAAGAATAATAGTGTCTAGTTATAAAAATGGCTCAAGAGGAAGAAAGGAATATTCAACTCATACTAGATTATACCGTCTTTTTACGCCTAATAAACAACAAAGATTCCAACAAATCTCTACAATTGATGTCCGTTTTTTGTCAGAATATTGGACGAAGAAAATGAAAAAGCTGTCTGGATGCGGTTCCAGACAGCTTTTTCATTATTTATTATTTTATGGCTAAATGTTCTTTTAAATCGGCTTGAACTTTTTCTCTTTCTTCTTCCGACACAATATAATAGTAGATTCCGTCGATTTTCGTTCCAGTGCCATTTATGGATGATTCGGAAATGTCTTTGCTTGCGGCCCGATAGTTCTTTTGGATGTCCATCATGTCATCAAACGTCAAATTTGTCTGAACATTTTTACTTAGTGCACCGAAAACTTCATCGTATTTCGTCAACGATGAAATGCTTGCGCCTTCCTTGATAACAGCCTCAATAATGGAGCGTTGTCTGGATTGACGGCCAAAATCACCATTTGGATCATCATGTCTCATTCGTGCATAACTTAGCGCATCTTTCCCATTAAGGGTAAGCGTACCTTTTGCGAAATGAACACCATCAGAACTGAAGTCCAAATTATTTTGCACAGTCACACCACCGACTGCGTCAACGATATCCTTAAAGCCTTCCATATTGATCTTCATATAGTAGTCAATCGGAATATCGAGGAAGTTCTCGACAGTATCCATCGACATTGCCGCGCCGCCAAATGCAAACGCGTGGTTGATTTTATCTTGTGTACCGTGCCCGACAATCTCGGTGCGTGTATCACGCGGGATGCTCAGCATTTTAACCGATTTCTTTTGTGGATTTACTGTTAAGACGATCATTGTATCTGAACGGCCTTTGTCGCCATCTCGTTCATCGACACCGAGCATGAGCATGGAAAAGGGCTCCTGATCTGATAGGGCAAGGTCTTTTGTTCGTTTATCCGTGGTACGGTCTATGGGTGTATGCATCGTTTCTACAGTTTTATTTAGGGCATTCCATACGGAGTAGGCAAAGGCTCCACCGCCTAATATAATAAGAAGGACGACAATTCCGACTACTTTCAGCCATGTCCGTTTCTTTTTCTTCTTTTTTTCGTTTCTCATATCTTACTTCCTTCCTCGTTTTGTAATCACTTAGTCTATTATATTTAATTTCAGTTTAAAAGAATAGTTTATTTTGTTATTTTATAATACCTTTGACAATTTTTGGTGTCTCTGTGTACTATGTAACTAACACAGTGGTGAAGGGGTTGAGAAGTTGAATTCGTTTATAGGATTGATGAAAAAGGAGTGGCTGATTGGGAAAAATGCTCTGCTCTGGCTGTTGGCTGCACAGGCGGGTTTAGTGTTAATTTCTTTTTTAGTATCCAGGTATTGGGAAGTTGCAGGTCTTTTTTATATGAGTACATGGTTGATCATGATTATGCAACCGTTTATTATGATCTCTCTGATTTTTGGATGTTTGAATTCTGACGGGAAGACACAGTTGTGGATTTACAATCCTCAGTCGTCGGCGATTTTGCTTGGAAGTAAATTATTGACGAGTGTCCTGTTTCAGGTGGCTTCGATATTATTTGCCTGCTTTTTAGTTTTTGTGGCTTTAAGGGTCCCAACTAGTTATTTTCATGCAGACTTTCAGCTGGAAAATATGGTGGGGCTTGTGGGTTTGTTTAAGATAGGCGGGTATATGATGGTGGCTGGTATTGTTATTGCCGTATTGATGATGTTTTTATGGGTGGTATATCATGCGCTCGCCCGGGTTCATTTTATTAAACATCTTCGTTGGCTGTTTGTTTCTGCTCTTTGTATAGGGATGATTATGCTTCGGGATAGGATTGGGAATACGGCCCTTTATCAGAAGCTTGATGATATCTGGATTATACCTGCGATTAGTGGTTCTTCGATGAATATGTCTGAATTCAAGTTGGAGTTTTATCTAAAAGGTGGAGGGAATATTTCACTTTTGACAAGCGGGTTGGATGTTATTGGATTAGTGTTATTGTTCCTCGCGGCATGTTGGCTGCTAGACCGAAAGATTGAGGTGTGATTGATGTCAGAGGATTTTCATGCATCAAAACCAATTTATTTACAAGTAGCCGATCGAATTTGTTATTCGATTGTGCGTGGAGAGATAAAAAGCGGCGAAAAACTGCCATCAGTTCGCGAAATGGCTGTTGAGATGGGGGTCAATCCGAATACGATTCAGCGTACCTACGCCGAGATTGAGAGGGATGGAATTGTGGAGACGAGAAGGGGGCAAGGTACATTCGTTAAAAATGATCCGGCGTTGATTGCTTCACTGCGTACCCGGATTCAAACCGAAGTTATTGAAACGTTCGTTGAAAACATGAAAGAAATCGGCTTGTCCAGAACAGAAATGTTGGAAGCGGTACAGCAATTTTTGATGAAGCAGGGGGAAGCAGAATGATGATTGAACTGCGTGAAATAACGAAAAAGTATGGAAGCGTCGTTGCCCTGGATAATGTTTCGCTCACGTTTGAAGTGGGGAAGATTTACGGGGTGTTGGGAGCGAATGGAAGCGGTAAGTCGACCTTGCTCAAACTGATTGCTGGTCTGGTGAAACCGGATCATGGTGTGGTGACGGTCGAAGGAGTAGTGGTGAGTAGGAGGATTGCCTCGGCAGTCTCTTATTTAACTGAGCTTGATTTTTTCTATCCTAATTTTACGGTCAGTCAGTATATTGATTTTCATACATCGCAGTTTGCTGATTTTAATCGGGATAAGGCAATCGAAATGCTGGCATTCATGAAGTTGGATGTCCGGAAGAAGGTACGCTCGCTGTCGAAAGGTAATCGGGGGCGGCTTAAATTAGTGCTCGCTCTGTCACGGGATGCTCCGGTCGTGCTATTGGATGAACCATTTTCAGGGTTGGATGTTATGGTCCGCGAGTCGATTGTACGTAGTTTACTGTCTTATATCGATTTTGAAAAGCAAACGGTTATCATCACGACTCATGAAATCGAGGAAATCGAGAAAATTCTAGATGAAGTCATTCTGATTAAGGATGGCCAGATCATCGCCAAGGAAAATGTCGAGGACCTCCGCGAAAGTAGTGGAAAATCGGTGGTCGGGTGGCTGAAGGGACATCATAGGTAATTATGAAGGGAAAATAATCAAGTAGCCTCGGAAAAGATTCTGAGGTTATTTTTTTGTTTGCAAGGAGATTCACCAAAAAATTTCTAAGAGAACGACGATTTACTATAAAATGGGTGATTAGAAAGTCCGTATTAGAAAGAAGGCGCATATATATGCAGTACGGATATCACTAAAGTATAAATAACTATTGGAGGTTAAAGGAAAAATGACAATTTCAAATGAAAGTAATTCTACTGAAAGCTCATCATACGAGAGTAGTTCGACTGAAAGCTCATCAGAGGAAAGCAGTGTAACGGAAAGCTCATCCGATGAAGGTGATTCAACGGAAAGCTCGTCCGATGAAGGTGATTCAACGGAAAGCTCATCCGATTAAGGTGATTCTTGAGAAAATTCTAGATGAAGTCATTCTGATTAAGGATGGCCAGATAATCGCCAAGGAAAATGTCGAGGACCTCCGCGAAAGTAGTGGAAAATCCGTGGTCGGGTGGCTGAAGGGACATCATAGGTAAATTGTATGACTCCAAATTAGTATTTGGAGTTTTTTTATTGTGAAAAACGTATTAGTTATTATAAAGGGGAAAAGAGTGACATCTTCCATTAAGCAACTCGGTAAAAAATCAGGAAAGGTCTATGTGACAGTTACAAAATCCGGGCAAAAGGATAGTGCCCGTGTGCTAATTTCATAATCAAGTAGCTTCGGAAAAGTTTCCGAGGTTATTTTATTGTTTGCAAGGAGAAAAGCCTTTGAATCTAATTAAAATTGATTCACCAAAAAATTTCTAGGGGAATGAGGATTTACTTTAAAATGGGTGATTAGCAAAGTCCCTATTAGAAAGAAGGCGCATATATATGCAGTACGGATATCATTAAAGTATAAATAACTATTGGAGGCTAAAGGAAAAATGGCAAAGACTGTTAGTTTACCGTACCTTGAAGCTTTGAAAGGTAAATTTGTGAAGGTGTTTAAAGGCGGGCCGGATTCTAGAGAAGGCAAGCTATTAGAAGTGAAGGATGATTATATTGTTCTTCAAACAGAAGATAATCAATTTGTTTACTATGCCAGTCAGTATTTGAAAATTGTGATCGGAAAAGCAAAAAAATTAGATGTTGGTGTATTACCTGAACTTGATGAAGAGCGAGTATTTCCAAATACTTTTTTTGAATTATTGGAAACACTTGTTGCTAGCTCCATTAAAGTGAATGGTGGAGGGCCGGAATCAAAGATTGGCCGGGTTTTAGATGCAAAAGAGGAATTTTTAGTGCTATCCACCGAAAAGGACGGGCTTGTCGTATTCCCGTATGCTAACGTTAAAAATGTAACCATCTTGGAGAGCCGATCTAATGATGATATATTATCTGAGGTTACCTTTACGGGTGCAGTTACACTTAATGACGTCCTATCTATGCTTATCCACAACTGGGTTTCGATTAATACTGGCGGACCTGAAAAGGTGGACGGTGTACTGGTTGAAGTGGCTGACAAGCACGTAATTGTTGTCCAAAATGAAGAAATATTTTATGTAACAACCGAACAAATAAAAGTTATGACTTTAGCAAAGACGTCGGATGAGGATGAAAATAGTTCAAATACAGGCTCATCAGAAAACAGAAATTCAACTGAGAGCTCATCATACGAAAGTGATACAGCTGAAAGCTCAACATACGAAAGTGATACAGCTGAAAGCTCATCATACGAAAGTGATACAGCTGAAAGCTCATCATACGAAAGTGATACAGCTGAAAGCTCATCATACGAAAGTGATACAGCCGAAAGTTCATCATACGAAAGTGATACAACTGAAAGCTCATCATACGAAAGTGATACAACTGAAAGCTCATCAGAAGAAGGTAATACAACTGAAAGCTCATCAGAAGAAAGTGGTTCAACTGAAAGCTCATCAGAAGAAGGTAATTCAACTGAAAGCTCATCAGAAGAAGGCAATACAACTGAAAGTTCATCAGAAGAAAGTGGTTCAACTGAAAGCTCATCAGAAGAAGGCAATACAACTGAAAGTTCATCAGAAGAAGGCAATACAACTGAAAGTTCATCAGAAGAAAGTGGTTCAACTGAAAGCTCATCAGAAGAAGTCAATACAACTGAAAGATCATCAGAAGAAGTCAATACAACTGAAAGTTCATCAGAAGAAAGCAATACAACTGAAAGCTCATCGGAAGAAGTCAATACAACTGAAAGATCATCAGAAGAAGTCAATACAACTGAAAGTTCATCAGAAGAAAGCAATACAACTGAAAGCTCATCGGATGAAAGTAGTTCAACTGAAAGCTCATCGGATCAAGGCATTACAACTGAAAGCTCATCGGATGAAAGTAGTTCAACTGAAAGCTCATCGGATCAAGGCATTGCAACTGAAAGCTCATCGGATGAAAGTAGTTCAACTGAAAGCTCATCAGAAGAAGGCAATTCAAATGGACGCCTTTTCGTCGAAATTAATACAAATGATTTCCCTTCCGGCGAAAGTGGTACTATTGTATTCTCCACAGATGAAAATAATTTAAATGAAAATAATTCAAATGAAAATAATTCAGATGAAAATAATTCAAATGAAAATCCAGCTGAAGAGAATGTCAGGCCTCGTCGTGTAAATAAATTTAAGCAAATGTGGCTTGAAAATATGATTAAAGCATCGAAAGGTATCTATAACAAGGAAGAAGATTGACCATACAGGTACAGCAACGAACAAAGTTGTTGTGCCTTCTTATAAAAAGTGGACATGCCACTAGTACTCGTAATGGAGAAGTTATTCTATTACTCTAGAAGGTGTAATCCCCTTACTGGATACGGGGAGCGATTTTACTGCGGCTAAAAGCGCGTCGATAGCAGTCCACAATAGTCTAAATTTAAATGCTGTAAAGGTCATCGGGATAGAATCGAGATATTGAAATGTTGTTTCTCACTAATGAAAACCTAACACACTGTGGACTGCGTTCCGGGAAAAATTGGCCAAGCAAGGCAATTCAAATGTAATTTAGCCTAAGCGTTCCGATTCGATTACTAAATAAGAAAGGACATTCAAATTAACTGACAGTTTTACAACCTTCCTGTGGATATTGGGACACAATGGTGATTTAGGATGTTTTTTAACAAAAAAAATAGAGAGGTGGTCACAATTTGTTATCTGAAAATATTGGTCAGTATATTGAACTAGAACTCTCTGGAAATATTCATATAGTTGGGAATTTAATAGAAGCAAGTTCGGACATAATTGTCCTGTACACGGGAAAAGTGTACCGCTATATTCCATTTCGGCACATTGAAAATTTTTCCTTTCCAATAACGGATGAAGAGATTGAGACGGGGGAAGACGCAGAAATCAGTGAGACGTCGTTCCGCAAATTGTTGATGAATGCGAAGGGCTTATTTGTTGAAATTTTACTCAAAAAAAAAACCCGGTCTATGGCTATATCGTTGGCATTATGAATAATTACTTCGTCTTTTATTCACCTGTTTTTAAAACGATGTTCATCTCGATGGATCATTTGAAGTGGCTGACAGTTTGTGATGATGAAAAAGTACCGTACGGCTTGAACAAAAGTGAACAAACTCTTCAGGTCTCTACTTTAAGCTGGGCACGGACATTAGAGGAACAGTTAAAAAAGTTAACCAATAAACTGGTTGTGCTCAATTTAGGTAGGCACCCTTGGGAAATTGGGAAAATCAGTAAACTGCAAGACAGCACAATTGAGATGGTGAATGCTCAAGGTGATACGGTTTTTGTCAATATGAGACATGTGAAAAGCTTTCATTTTCCACAGTGAAAAAACTCCGGGTCTGGTGTGATCCGGAGTTATTTCTTTTTCTCAATATTTTCATAGACCGAGGCAAGGGCTTGTTCAAATTTCCCGCTCTTTTTCGGTTTATAATATTTTTTATTGCGTAGTTTGTTCGGTAAGTATTGCTGCTTCACCCAGCCGTTTTCGTAATCATGGGGATATAAATAGTCGATGCCTCGGCCGAGATCTTTGGCCCCTTTGTAATGGGAATCCTTAAGATGGTCGGGGACGTCACCGCTATGGCCGCTCCGAATATCAGCTAAGGCTGCGTCAATCGCGATATAGGCTGTGTTTGATTTCGGTGATAAGCACAGCTCGACAACTGAGTTGGCCAGTGGAATCCGGGCTTCTGGAAAACCGAGCCGTTCAGCGGCTTCAACTGCAGCGAGGGCTCGAGGACCAGCCTGCGGATTGGCAAGACCAATGTCCTCGTACGCAATGACGACCAAACGGCGGGCAATGCTGACAAGGTCACCGGCTTCCACCAAGCGCCCTAAATAATGAAGGGCAGCATTCACATCGCTGCCACGGATTGATTTTTGGAAGGCGGACAGGACGTCATAGTGAGCATCTCCATCCTTGTCATGTGAAAAGCTTTTTTTCTGCATGCATTCCTCGGCAATTTGTAAATCAATAATAATTGTTTCAGACTCGTCAGGTTCGGTGGAAATAACAGCGAGCTCTAGGGCGTTCAGAGCACTGCGGACATCTCCGTTCGAAGCGGTCGCAAAATGTGTAAGAGCATCAAAGCTGACCTCTGTTTTATATTGACCAAGTCCGCGCTCTTCATCATGAAGTGCACGTTCCAGGGCTTTTGTGATATCGCTGATTTCCAATGATTTAAGCTCGAAAATCTGGCACCGGCTGCGGATTGCCGGATTGATTGCATGATAAGGATTACTAGTCGTCGCGCCAATTAAGGTAATCATCCCGTTTTCGAGATAAGGCAATAGGAAATCCTGTTTCGCTTTATCGAGGCGATGGACCTCGTCAAGCAGCAAAATCACTTTACCAGACATCTTCGCTTCGGCAGCGACGATCTCCATATCTTTCTTGTTATTGGTTACCGCGTTTAGCGTCCGAAACGCAAACTTCGTACTTCCGGCAATCGCACTAGCAATCGATGTCTTGCCAATTCCAGGCGGACCATACAGAATCATTGAAGATAACTGCTTGGCTTTAACCATCCTTGCGATAATCTTTCCTTCACCGACCAGATGCTCCTGCCCGATGATTTCATCAATCGACCGAGGCCGCATCCGGAATGCAAGCGGTTTAATATTCATTGCGCACCTCTCCTTTTTATATAAGGTATCACAAATAAAGGGTGAAATGCTCTAATTATGCTGTGAATGCAGTTGAATTAGTATTTAATGCTCCCTTCAGGCAGCTAATTCGTCCTTCAGTGAAATAATTCGACCTTTACACGAAATAATTCGTCCTTCACACGAAATAATTCGTCCTTCAGTGAGATAATTCGACCTTCACACCAATTATTTCGTCCTATCCTCAATAATCGAACGTAAAAAGTAAACTCTTCCTTTGGTGTTGCCGGAATGATGTAATTTTAATGAAGTTAATAACTTTTTTGCACTGGATGGAGATTTGAGTTGGAGGAATTTCTGGAATTCGCTGTTGGTAATGGTAGGTTTAATGAGGAATACATAATCTTGAAGAGCGGAGATGTGGGCATCATGGGAAGAATACAAACATATGCGGCAAATCCACTTTCTTAATCGTCTCTCCATAGAAAATACATAACATTTATGGCAGTACACTCCGGTTTGAAGGGCGGTAAGAGGAATTCCATAACTTTCTAAAAGCTTTGGAATATAAGGTGTATGTTCGTCGAGCAATATAGTAGATATTCTTTTCATATTTCTAGTTGAAAGGATTTTCTTTTTATATTTTTCTTTGAATTCTGCAATTTTTATAAGCATACTATCTTTACGTATCACTTTTCTATGAATATCTCTCTTCTCAGCTCGTATTATAGTTGATGAATTGGCGCTGACGACTAATGTTTCTACTGGAAGATTGATGATTTTTTTAAATTTCAACCATTCAACTAGCTGTTGGCGCTGCCGGTTCACTTGCAGAATTGGATCATCAAAAGCTTCTGTTTTTCCATCTGGATTTGTGCGGATAAGTTGATTGAATGTGTTGTCGAAATAGATATCACCAGCCATGTTTTTCACTTCAATAATTAATAGAAAATAAGAAGTGAGAATGAGGATGTCGATTTGGAAGGGGAAGGGTGATCCAATTAGACGGAGGTCATGAAAAAATAGATACTCTTTTTCAGGAAGGGCATTTAGAGAGGATAAGACTCTATATTCCCCACTATATCCTGCTTTGATTTTTTTGATATCTGAGTTTAATATCGGTTGCTTAGCATGATCAGGTGGTAAGCGTCTCATTAGAGCTTCTAACATATGTACTTTTAAAGGTATCTCACATTCTTTAATAATCATAGTAACCACTCCTTATTAATAGAAATATTCTCTTTTAATGATAGGTTTCCTGTATTTTTAGTAAAAGTAAATGTGTCAAAGGACAGAACTTTCATTTAAAAAATGTACGTTGTCTTACAAAGAAGTTAATTCGGCCAAAATGTGGGGTCATTCGTCCTTGGCGTAAGACAATTCGTCCTTGATAGATAATAATTCGTCCTTGGCGTTGGATAATCCATCTTTTAGCAATATATTCCCCACCTCTCCAATTAGGATAATTTGACAAATGGAGGGCGGGTGAATGCATTTCTAGTAGGAATATGCTATAATTTCAACAGAATTTATAAACGGATAAATAATATGAGGTGTATATGAATGAAGATATCTACTAAAGGCCGTTATGGTTTAACGATCATGATCGAGCTAGCTAAACATTATGGAGAAGGTCCGAAAAGCTTGAAATCGATTGCCCAGACGCATAATTTGTCAGAACATTACTTGGAGCAGCTGATTGCGCCACTTCGTAATGCAGGATTGGTGAAGAGTGTTCGTGGTGCATATGGCGGGTATGTCTTATCAAAAGATCCTCAGGAGATTACTTCTGGTGATGTTATTCGCGTATTGGAAGGACCGATTACTCCGGTAGAGGGAATTGAGGATGAAGAGCCGGTAAAACGCCAGCTTTGGATTAGGATTCGTGACGCTGTGAAAGATGTATTGGATAATACTACGTTGATGGATTTGGCGAACTACAAGGACACTGGTGAAATCAATTCTTATATGTATTATATTTAAGTGATTAGCAACGCGCCTATTATGTAGGCGCTTGCGTTTTTTTAATGGAGGCGACAAAAAAGTGAACAGAATATATTTAGATCATGCTGCGACTTCACCGATGCATCCGAATGTGATTGATAAGATGATGACAGTCATGAGCCATGACTTTGGTAATCCGTCGAGCATTCATGCGTTCGGGCGGGAAGCGCGCCATGTTTTAGATGAAGCGCGTTTAAGTATTGCCACAAGTATCGGGGCCGGGCGGAATGAAATCATTTTTACGAGCGGTGGAACAGAAGCAGATAACACGGCGATTATTGGGGTTGCGAATGCGTATAAAGATAAAGGAAAGCATATCATTACGACAGAGATTGAGCACCATGCTGTTTTGCATACATGCCAATTCCTTGAGAAGTCTGGCTTTGAAGTCACATATTTACCTGTGAATGAAGCTGGGCTTATTTCGCTTGCTGATTTAAAAGCGGCATTGCGGGAAGATACAATTTTGGTTTCGGTTATGTTTGGCAACAACGAGGTTGGAACGATCCAGCCGATTGCTGAAATCGGACAACTACTTAAAGACCATCAAACCCTATTCCATACTGATGCGGTACAGGCATATGGACTGATCAATATTGATGTCCGCGAGTTGGGCGTGGATTTGCTGAGTGTATCAGCGCATAAAATCAACGGACCAAAAGGAATCGGCTTTTTATATATGCGCGAAGGGTTGAAGCTGAATCCCCATTTATACGGTGGAGAACAGGAGCGTAAACGTCGGGCTGGTACGGAAAGTGTGCCGGCAATTGCTGGTTTTGCCGAAGCGGTTTTGATTGCTCAAAGTATGATGGAGAAGAAAACGGAGCAATACATGCAATTTAAAGACGTATTGCTTGCCGTCTTTGACGAGGCAGATGTACAATATGAAATTAACGGATCTGTGGAGCAGTCGCTGCCACATGTGCTGAATGTTAGTTTTCCGGGTACGAATGTTGAATCGATGCTCGTTAATCTGGACTTGGCCGGTGTTGCGGTATCAAGTGGGTCTGCTTGTACAGCTGGGTCAATTGAGCCGTCGCATGTGCTCGTAGCGATGTTTGGAAAAGGTTCGGATCGGACTAAGAATTCGATTCGTTTCAGTTTCGGTCTAAACAACACCAAACAGGAAGTTAGGCATGCTGCTGAAACAACCGTGAAGATCGTTAAAAGATTGGGACAATAATAATTTTTTCTTTAAATAAATGAGGTGACAGAATGAATAAAGCACCACAAGACACCCGCGTCGTCGTTGGGATGTCAGGAGGCGTCGATTCTTCTGTATCAGCCCTGCTATTGAAAAATCAAGGCTATGACGTAGTCGGGATTTTCATGAAAAACTGGGACGATACAGATGAAAACGGAGTCTGTACAGCAACGGAAGATTACAATGATGTGATTGCCGTTTGTAATCAAATCGGTATCCCTTATTATGCGGTCAATTTTGAAAAGCAATATTGGGATAAAGTTTTTACGTATTTCTTGGATGAGTACAAAGCAGGACGCACACCGAATCCGGACGTAATGTGCAACAAGGAAATTAAGTTCAAGGCATTCCTTGAGCACGCGGTAAGCCTTGGTGCTGACTATGTAGCGACAGGCCATTATGCGCAGGTTGAATACCGAGATGGAGAATATAAAATGCTTCGCGGCGTTGATAATAATAAAGATCAAACCTATTTCCTGAACCAGCTTACGCAAGCACAGTTGGAAAAAGTTATGTTCCCACTTGGTCACATTGATAAGAAGGAAGTTCGTGAAATCGCGAAAGAAGCGGGTCTTGCAACGGCAACGAAAAAAGATTCAACCGGTATTTGTTTTATCGGGGAACGCAATTTCAAAGACTTTTTAAGCAATTATCTTCCAGCACAACCAGGTGATATGGTTACGATGGAAGGCAAGGTAATGGGTAAACATGACGGTTTGATGTATTACACAATCGGACAGCGTCACGGTCTTGGTATTGGCGGCAGCGGCGAGCCTTGGTTTGTTGCGGGAAAAGACTTGAAGCGCAATGTTTTATATGTGTGTCAAGGCTTTGATAACGATGTGCTTTATTCTAATTCCCTAAATGCTGTGAATGTTAGTTGGGTAGCGGAACATAAACCAGCAGCAGAATTTACGTGTACGGCAAAATTCCGTTACCGTCAAGAGGACAGCGGTGTTACGGTGAAAGTCTTGGAAAGTGGCGATGTTGAAGTCATATTTGACGAGCCAATCCGCGCGATTACACCTGGACAAGCAGTCGTTTTCTATGATGGCGACATATGCCTAGGTGGCGGTACGATTGATGAAGTATTTAAAAAAGGTGAAAAACTGACTTACGTAGGGTAAAATAATCATGTCCCCAGCTGTGTTTGCGGTTGGGGACTTCTTTTGGATTGTGAACAGCATCGTCTGAATTACACTGCTAGCTTATGCTATACTTTTTAATATAAAAATGGAGCGTGAATGATCATGGATAAAAATCAACAAGGTATTGAGTTTATGCAACAAGGAAAATACGAAGAAGCAGCTAAAGTTTTTAATGAGGCAATAGAAGAAAACCCAAATGAGCCGGTTGCATACATAAACTTTGGAAATGTACTAACAGCTGTCGGTGAAACGGAAAAAGCCATCAAGTTTTATAAAAAGGCGATTGAACTTGATGAAAATGCAGCAGCTGCTTATTATTCGCTAGGGAACTTATACTACGAATCAGATTCTAAATTAGTTGAAGCGAAAGATATGTTTGAAAAAGCAATCCGTTTGGGTCTTGAGAACAGCGATGCTTACTTTATGCTTGGATTGACGTTGATGGCGTTAGATCAACCGAAATTGGCTATGCCTTATTTACAGAGAACGGTGGAATTGAGTCCTGAGGATGTGGATGCAAGGTTCCAATATGCGCTTTGCCTAGCAAATGCGGAACTGTATGATGAATTGATCAAACAATTGAATTTAGTGGTTGAACAGGATCCAGGACATGCGGATGCTTATTATAATTTAGGGGTTGCGTTTGCTGGGTACCGTGAAGATGCCCAAGCTGCGATAACATATTTTGAAAAAGCATTGGAAGCACAGCCAGACCATATGTTGGCGGCACACGGTAAGAAATTGATGGAAGAAATGAATGCTGAATAAATAGACGACATATGTATGGAAGGGTGGGGAGAAGCGTTGAGCCAGCAAGATTCGATGGATTTGTTTTCAGAAGAGAAAATGTTTATGAAAGGAAGTCATTTAGTGACGATCTTTCATAATGAAGAGAATATGTACTCTGTTGTAAGAATCCGTGTGAATGAAACGAATTTGAACTATGACGAGAAGGAAGCGGTCGTCACAGGTTATTTTCCGAGGATGCATGAGGATGAGACGTATATTTTTTATGGAGCGATGAAGGAGCACCCACGTTTTGGTCTTCAATTTCATGTCGAACATTTTCGAAAGGATTTGCCTCAATCCAAGGAAGGAATCGTCAGTTATTTATCTGGTGAACTGTTCAAAGGCATTGGGAAAAAAACAGCCGAAAGTATTGTCGAAACACTCGGGGAGAAGGCAATTTCTAAAATTCTGGCTCAGCCTTCCATACTTGATGATATTCCGAAACTATCCGGGGAGAAGGCAAAGAGTCTCTATGATACTTTAGTCGAACATCAAGGTCTGGAACAGGTAATGATTGCTCTTAATCAATATGGCTTTGGTCCACAGCTGTCTATGAAGATTTATCAAATGTATAAGCAGGATACAATCACCATGGTTCAGGGTAATCCATATAAGCTTGTGGAGGATATCGAAGGAATTGGTTTTGGGCGAGCGGATGAACTTGGGCATCAACTCGGCATTTCCGGTAACCATCCTGATCGAATCAAGGCTGCGTGCTTATATACACTAGAAACACAATGTCTGCAGGATGGAAATATCTACATAGAAGCTGAACAGCTGTTGGAAGCTGTTAAGCGGCTACTTGAGGAAAATAAGCGCGATCAAATTGAGTCTACTAACATTTCCTCGGAAATAATCGAATTAACGGAAGAGGGGAAAATCGTTGTTGAGGATCAACGAATTTATCCACCTTCCCTTTACTATTCTGAAAAGGGAATTGTTATGAACATCAAACGGCAGCTAGCACAAACCGAGTATGAAGACCAGTTCCCAGAATCGGAATTTTTACTGGCACTTGGTAAGTTGGAAGAGCGTCTAAATGTTTCCTATGCCTCAGCTCAAAAAGAGGCGATACAAACAGCCCTGCAGTCGCCTATGTTGATCTTGACAGGTGGACCTGGTACGGGGAAAACAACGGTTATCAAAGGGATTGTCGAGTTATATGCAGAACTTCATGGTGTATCTATGGACATTAATGATTATAAAAAAGAGGGTAGCGATCCGTTCCCATTTGTGCTTGCGGCACCTACTGGCCGTGCAGCGAAACGCATGGCTGAATCGACGGGTCTTCCCGCGGTTACGATTCACCGCCTGCTTGGATGGAACGGAAGTGAAGGCTTTTCCCATGATGAGGATAATCAGTTAGAAGGCCGCATTGTCATTATTGATGAGGTTTCTATGGTAGATACGTGGTTAGCTAATCAATTGTTTAAAGCTTTGCCGGAAAATTGCCAAGTGATTTTAGTTGGTGATGAAGATCAGCTGCCTTCAGTCGGACCGGGACAGGTGCTAAAGGATTTACTTGCTTCGAATTGTGTGCCGACCGTCAGTCTTGAGCATATTTATCGTCAAGCGGATGGTTCATCAATCATCGAATTGGCTCATGAAATAAAAAAAGGCCGGCTTCCAAATGATGTTACGAAGCAGCAGGAAGATCGATCGTTCATACGCTGCCAGACCGGCCAAATCGCTCAGGTTATTGAGAAAGTTGTTGCGAATGCCAGGACAAAGGGTTTCAATGCTAAAGACATTCAAGTGCTAGCCCCAATGTATAGAGGACCTGCCGGGATTGATGCGTTGAATAAAATGCTGCAAGAAGTGTTTAATAGCAATGCGGATGAAAAGCGACGGGAAATCAAGTTTGGAGACGTGATCTACCGAACGGGAGATAAAGTGCTTCAACTGGTGAACCAGCCGGAAGAAGGCGTCTTTAACGGTGATATGGGTGAAATCGTGTCAATTTTGTTTGCAAAGGAAAATACTGATCATGTCGATAAGATTATTATATCGTTTGAAGGTATTGAAGTAACTTACACGAAGCAGGATTTGAACCAGATTACACACGCGTATTGCTGTTCAATCCATAAATCGCAGGGAAGCGAGTTTCCTATTGTGATTTTGCCTGTTGTAAAAAGTTATTATCGGATGCTCCGACGTAATCTTTTGTATACGGCGATTACCCGAAGCAAAAATTTCTTGATACTTTGTGGTGAAGAAGATGCTTTCCGTTTAGGTATCGAGCGCAATGATGAAATGCGCCGGAAAACTACATTACTTGAAAAACTCCGTGAAACTTTGAATGATGAAGATATGCCAGCTGAATCTGCAGAGGTGCCAATGCAAGAGGAAAGTTATTTTGAAATCCTGATGCATGAAGATCCGATGATTGGGATGGGCAATGTCACACCTTATGATTTTATGTAGGTGGAGATTAATATTCGGGTTCTTTTCCTGGTTGGATAAGTCTTGTTTGAAATTCATAGTTTTAGTGGAACTAATATAGAATATAATTTATATGCAGAAAGAGTAGGAGGATTTAGATGAAAAAGGGATGGATTATAGGTTTAGTTGTTGTAGTTTTAATTGTCATCTATGGGGCTTCTTCTTACAATGGTCTAGTTAGTGCCAATGAAGACGTCGACAATAAGTGGTCACAGGTAGATAACCAATTAAAACGAAGAGCAGATTTGATTCCGAATCTTGTTGAAACCGTAAAAGGTTATGCATCGCACGAAACTGAAGCCATTAAAGCGGTCAGTGATGCACGTTCGAAGTTGGCAGGTGCTAATTCAACGAAAGATGCCATTGATGCAGATCAAGAACTGAGTGGGGCGTTAAGCCGTCTTTTGGTCGTCGTCGAGAACTATCCTGATTTAAAGGCAAATGAGAACTTTAAGGGCCTCATGGATAGTTTAGAGGGAACAGAAAATAGGTTGACCGTCGCAAGAAAAGACTATAATGACGAAGTAACCACGTATAACAAGACCATTAAACGCTTTCCAAAGAATATGATGGCGAGCGCATTTGGATTCGAAGAAAAACCATATTTTGAAGTGACTGATCAAGAAAAAGAAACGCCGAAAGTTGATTTCGGGAGCGATAAATAATGAAAAAACTCGCTGTGTTTGCGCTATTTTTTATTTTCACTCTCAATTTAGCAAACGTAGTCGCAGCAGAACCTAACATTCCGAAACCTGTTGGAGATATTTATGTCCAGGATTTTGCTGGAGTCCTCGATGATCAGGAAAAATCAGAGCTTATAGAACTGGGAAAACGATTAGATGATGCTACAAAAGCACAAATTTCTGTTTTAACCGTTGACTCAATGGAAGGCTCTGAAATTGAGGAGTACTCGGTCGAAGCATTTAGGAAATTCAAGCTCGGGGATGCAGAGCTAAATAACGGAGTCCTCATTGTTCTGGCCGTAGAGGAGAAGAAAATCCGGATTGAAGTGGGGTACGGGTTAGAAGGTGCCATTACTGATATAAAATCAGGACAGATTTTGGACAATGTGGCAATCCCTCAGCTAAAAGAAGGAAATTACAATCTTGCTCTGACTGAAACCTATAAGGCTGTTTATAACGAGGTCACGGAGGAATATAATTTAGGTGACGAGTTTTATCAAGATCTTTCCGTTCAAACAGATACAGGTACTTTTCAGCCATCAGGTTTACAGATTTTTCTCATCATCGTTGTGGTCATCATTTTGTTCATCCTCGATGCCAAATTGTTTAAAGGATTTTTCCTTCAAATTATCATCAATATCCTCTTGATGTTCATTAGTCGCGGAGGAGGAGGCGGCAGTGGTGGCGGTGGCTCACGAGGCGGTGGAGGAGGAAGCTCCGGTGGCGGAGGTTCTAGCCGTGGATGGTAAGGTAGATTTGACCGGGAAACCGGTCTTTTTTTTATGCCTGAAACTCTACGTTTTCTAAGATGATTCAACAATGGAAAACCTTTCAGCACATCTATTTACGAGATGAAAGAAATAATAAAAATGTTCGGAAAGGCGGGATGACCTTGCGGACGTTTTCTGTATTGAAAGGAATGCCGGTTTTTACTATCAAAGGAGAAAGAATCGGCACAATCCATGATTTATCTATTTCTGAGGCGGGTCAGGTATCAGGTTTGGTCATTCATCAACAAGCATTGTTTAAAAGATCTTTTCATTTGACTCTGGACGATATTTCTTCATTTGGTCCGGATGGGATTGTCATCATACAACAAGAGTCAACCCCAAAGAAGGTGCCTGATGATTCCATCTGGTTAACAAAGGATGAAGTATTGGGACGAATGCTTCTTTCAGAAATGGGCGAGGAGCTCGGTTTACTGCAGGATGTATATTTCAGGGAAAAAATGGGCACGATTATAGCGTATGAAACAACGGATGGTTTTTTCTCGGAGACGACAGTGATTGAATCTAAACAGCCGCCTACATTAGGGAAGGATACCATCATTGTTTCAGTTTATGAACAGTGAGGTGTCCATTTTGGAAATAAATTGTCCGAATTGCCGCAGTAAAGATGTTGGGAAGATTGGTGTAAATCAATATTATTGTTGGAATTGTTTTATTGAAATGACCATTTCTGAGGGAATTATTAATACGCACCAGGTCGAAGAAGATGGAAGTTTAAGCTCATTAGACGACTTGTTTGAGGAAAATGACCGCCGCTTCAGCATGTAATTAACGGAAGAGGTGCAAGCAATGGCTAGACGTTCACGTAATGGTCTTATGAACATGATGAACTCAAAAACGATTAACCGGAGTATGAAAAAAATACGCAAAAGAATAAAATCATTACTTTAAAGGGAATGGGTGTCCTGATGCTTAGGGCACTCTTTTTCATGTATGAAAACCGCTCACCTTTCGAACAATAAATGAGCGGGAGGTGTAGATTTTGTGAGTATTCGTCTCAAGTGGTTTTATAGGCTTGGTTTTTTATTGCTCTTATTTTTTGTTATATATATTTTTATGAAACTGAAGCCTATGTGGGGACCGGCTGTAACTGTATGTGTAACTGTACTGCTACCCTTTCTCATTGGTGCATTCATCAGTTATTTACTGCATCCGGTTGTGGAATTTTTAAATAAGAAAGGTATGCATCGCTGGCTTTCCATTACAATCATTTACTTGCTGTTTTTTGGTGGTATTGGATTTGCGGTTTATAAAGGCATTCCGGTAATGGTTAGTCAGGTGCGCGAGCTGTCCGAAAGTGTTCCGGAACTGGTCGAGCAGTATCAAGGCAGGGTAGACAAGCTCAATCATCAAACGGCTGCCTGGCCGTTCGGGATTCATGAAAGGTTTGAAGAGGGAGTCGTTCTTTTCGAAGACTGGCTGAAAGGTATGCCGGAAAAAGCGATGGAGTATGCGATGAAGCTGTTTGATTTCGTTGTTTTGATTGCGCTTATTCCATTCATTGCTTTTTATATCCTGAAAGACTTTGCTACGTTAAAAAAAATGGCCTGGTATATGACCCCGAAAAAATGGCGCAAGCAGGGACGTGCATTCGTACGGGATGTTGACGCTTCCCTAGGAGGGTATATCCGCGGGCAAATTATCGTCTGTGTTGCGATTGGAGTGATCTCATCCATACTTTTTTGGATAGTCGGAATGCAATATCCGTTGTTGTTAGGCGCGATTATCGGAATTACGAATGTCATTCCGTATTTTGGACCGATTATCGGGGCCATTCCTGCGGTCATAATTGCCGCCACAATATCTGTGAAAATGGTGATGATAATCATAGTCATCGTGCTTGTGCTTCAATTTCTTGAGGGGAATATACTGTCACCTCTTATTGTCGGGAAAAGCCTCCATATGCATCCACTTTTCATCATGCTTGCATTGGTAGCTGGAGGTGAAATAGGCGGGATTACGGGAATGGTTCTTTCAATCCCTATCTTGGCTGTTCTGAAAGTTTTTGTGCTTCATGCCCGTGTTCACTTCAGAAAGAAGCCGCCCCTTATTGACAAATAAAAGTCTTGTGAATATAATCCATTACATAAGATAATTCGTTGAAGGATGAAGTATGCTGAAGTCCATCTAAAAGAGAGGCGTCCCCCTGGCTGAAAGGGACTGCGAGGTGAAGAGCAGCAGAAAGCTAGTCCTGAGAGCAGCTAATACCTGCCGTCATGCCGCGTTAAGGCTTTTATGAAGGTGATGGACGAAGGCTTTTTCTACGTCCATAATCAGGGTGGTACCGCGAGTTAACTCTCGTCCCTGTTTTTGGGATGGGAGTTTTTTGTGTGCTCAAAATTACATAATTTTAAAGGAGGATATATAGATGAAGTATTTAACTGGTGCTCAAATCCGCCAAATGTATTTAGATTTTTTTAGTGAAAAAGGCCATAACATTGAACCAAGTGCGTCATTGGTTCCTCATGAAGATCCATCATTGCTATGGATCAACTCTGGGGTAGCAACGTTAAAGAAATATTTTGATGGACGGGTGATTCCTGAAAATCCAAGGATTACAAATGCACAAAAAGCAATTCGTACAAATGATATTGAAAACGTGGGAAAAACTGCACGTCATCATACGTTTTTCGAAATGCTTGGTAACTTCTCCATCGGTGAATACTTTAAAGAAGAAGCAATCACATGGGCATGGGAATTTTTGACCGACGAAAAATGGATTGGTTTTGATAAAGAGAAATTAGCGGTGACAATCCACCCGGAAGATGACGAAGCATTTGAGCTTTGGAATAAAAAAATCGGTGTTCCTGCAGAAAGAATCATTCGTTTAGAAGAAAACTTCTGGGATATTGGTGAAGGTCCAAGTGGCCCAAATACGGAGATTTTCTATGACCGTGGCCCAGAATATGGTGATGACCCGAATGATCCAGAATTATATCCTGGTGGCGAAAATGAACGGCATTTAGAGGTTTGGAACCTTGTGTTCTCTCAATTTAACCATAATCCGGACGGTTCTTACACACCGCTTCCGAAGAAAAATATTGATACAGGGATGGGTCTAGAACGTATGGCTTCAGTCGTGCAAAATGTGGCGACAAACTATGATACAGACCTATTCATACCAATTATCCGAGCTGTTGAAGAAATTTCTGATGTGAAATATGGAGTCGATGTAGAAAAAGATGTGGCATTTAAAGTCATTGCCGACCATATACGTACAGTAGCATTTGCTGTTGGAGACGGAGCACTTCCATCCAATGAAGGTCGCGGCTATGTGCTACGTCGTTTACTTCGTAGAGCGGTTCGTTATGCGAAGCAAATCAACATTAACCGCCCATTCATGTTCGAGCTTGTGACAGTGGTTGGTGAAATCATGAAAGATTACTACCCAGAAGTTCTTGCTAATAAAGAATTCATTGCGAAAGTAATCAAAAATGAAGAAGAACGGTTCCATGAAACGCTTCATGATGGACTAGCTATTCTTTCTGAAGTCATCAAAAAAGAAAAAGAAAAAGGCGGCACAGTCATTCCAGGTAGCGACGCATTTCGTTTGTATGACACATACGGCTTCCCAATCGAATTAACGGAAGAATATGCGGAAGAAGAAGGCATGACGATTGATCAATCTGGCTTTGAAAAAGAAATGGAAGCACAGCGTGAACGTGCTCGCTCTGCGCGTCAAGATGTGGATTCCATGCAGATTCAAGGTGGAGTATTAGGCGACATTAAAGTTGAAAGTGAATTTGTCGGATATGATCAGGTTGCAGTTGATGCAAAAGTTGCGGCAATCGTGAAAAATGGCGAACTTGTAACAGAAGCACAAGAAGGAGAAGAAGTTCAGGTGATTCTTAACCAAACTCCTTTCTACGCTGAAAGCGGCGGGCAAATAGCTGATAAAGGAACAATGGCTAGTGAATCCGTTAAAGTGGATGTACATGATGTTCAAAAAGCACCAAATGGCCAAAATCTGCACCGTGTAACTGTTGTAGCCGGCACTTTGACTACAAACACTGAAATTGTTGCAGCGGTAGACCAAGAAAACCGTATCCATATTACGAAAAATCATACGGCGACACATCTATTACATCAAGCTTTGAAAGATGTACTAGGAACACATGTTAACCAAGCTGGTTCACTGGTACAAGCTGAGCGTCTTCGTTTTGACTTCTCTCACTTCGGTCAGATTACAGCAGAAGAGATAGAACAGATTGAAACGATTGTAAATGAAAAAATTTGGCAAAGCTTACAAGTGAATACGGATTATAAAAATATTGAAGAAGCAAAAGCAATGGGCGCGATGGCCTTGTTCGGCGAAAAATATGGTAAGATAGTCCGTGTCGTTCAAATTGGCGATTATAGTCTTGAGCTTTGCGGCGGTGTTCACGTCCCAAATACAGCGGTAATCGGCTTGTTCAAAATTGTTTCTGAAAGTGGCATCGGTGCGGGTACACGCAGGATTGAAGCAGTAACAGGAGCAGGGGCATACAAATTGATGACTGACCAAATCGGTGTATTAAAAGACGCAGCTGCTAAATTGAAAACAAACTTGAAAGATGTACCTTCAAGAATTGAAACAGTTTTAGCGGAAGTGAAGGATCTTCATCGTGAAAATGAAAGCTTGACTGCAAAATTAAGTAATATTGAAGCAGGCAGCCTTGTATCTAACGTAAAAGAAATTAATGGTGTACAAGTATTGGTGGCAAAAGTACAAGCAACTGACATGAATAATCTACGTGCGATGGCAGATGATTTGAAACAAAAGCTTGATTCTGTCATTATCGTATTAGGATCTGCTCAAGATGATAAAGTCAATTTGATTGCCGGAGTTACGAAGGATTATATCGAACGCGGTTTCCATGCCGGTAAATTAATCAAAGAAGTCGCATCACGTTGCGGTGGAGGCGGCGGCGGACGTCCAGATATGGCACAAGCCGGTGGAAAAGACCCAGAAAAATTGGATGCAGCACTTAATTTTGTTGAAGAATGGGTCTTATCGATTTCATAATCAATGAAAAGTGTTGTACAATGAAGATAATAATGGATTCTGGACGCTGAGGAGAGGTGCATGATAATGAGTTCCTTTGATAAAACGATGAAATTTAATTTTCCCGAAGAACCATTCGAAAGAGATGTACAGGAAGTATTGTCTCAAGTTTATGTTGCACTTCAGGAAAAAGGTTATAACCCGATTAACCAGATTGTTGGTTATCTATTATCTGGTGACCCGGCCTACATCCCGCGCCATATGGATGCTCGAAACATTATTCGTAAGCTTGAACGCGATGAAATCATCGAAGAATTGGTTAAATCGTATCTTAAGAACCATCGAGAGGAATACTAATGCGCACAATGGGACTTGATTTAGGTTCAAAAACCATCGGCGTTGCCGTGAGTGACGCGATGGGGTGGACTGCACAAGGATTGGAAACAATCAAAATTAACGAAGCTGGAAATGACTTCGGCTTTAAACGTCTCAATGAAATAATAAAAGAACATGAAGTTTCTAAAATTGTCCTCGGTTTACCCAAAAATATGAACGGAACCGTTGGACCGCGTGGTGAGATCAGCCAAGATTTCGCCAAACGTTTAGAAAACAAATTCAAGCTGCCGGTGTTTCTCTGGGATGAACGGTTGACAACTATGGCGGCTGAACGTGTTCTTCTTGAGGCGGACGTGAGCCGAAGCAAACGTAAGAAAGTCATTGATAAAATGGCAGCTGTCATGATTCTACAAGGTTTCTTGGACAGACAAACAAATTCAATATGAGGTGAATACAAATGGAACACGGCGAAAACAACATTACAGTAGTAGATGAAAACGGAAACGAGCAGCTTTGCGAGATCCTGTTCACATTCGATTCTGATAAATTTAACAAATCTTATGTACTTTACTATCCGATGTCTGCAGAAGATGACGAGGAAGAAATTGAAATCCACGCTTCATCATTCACACCAAGCGAAGATAATAAAGATGGTGAACTTGCACCAATCGAAACAGAAGAAGAATGGGATCTAGTCGAAGAAATGTTAAACACATTCCTTGACAAAGAAGAAGCTGAAGAAGAATAATCTATAAAAAAACTGACCTTCAACCAAGGTCAGTTTTTTTCATTATGTACCAAAAAATCCTTATCTTTTCTCCACAAACAAAAGAATAAAAGTAGCGAGTGGACCTAAAAATAATGATAATATGAACCAATTCAAAGCCGTTCTATTTTTACCTTGAGCAAGCCCGGCATTAATGAGTGCCAGTGTCCCCCAACCTACAAAATAAGAACTATCCAACTCCTTCACACCCTTCTTTATCATAAAATTAATAGTAGCATAACATCATAAATATTCGTTTCATTTTATCAAATGTCAGAAACACCACTCACATCCGAAGGAAATCTCATGAAAGTCTATTACAGCTGATTACTAAATGATATCACTTATTCCCTATTAAATAACACCTGTATATTGACAAAACTAGTGTGATTTTGCCATAAATAGAGTAATAACGAATGTAGTTTTGCAAAAAACATGTATTTATTTGTTGATTTTAGTATAATATTCGAAGCAAAGTCTAATTAGAGAAAGCATCTTAAGTAGTTGGTGTAAGTTTGCAGGGGGAATGAAAATGGATGAAAAAGAAAAAGATCATAATTTATCAAAAAAGGAACATATTCGAATGAAATTGTTAGAACAGCAAGGAGAAGCCAAGCTTGTTCGTAAAATTATCATGATTACGATAGCTTCGCTAATTTTATTAATCGGGATAGTTTGTCTTGTGGGCTTTTTATATATTAACTCAGCCATGAAACCAGTCGATCCAGATGATGACACGATTAAGACAGTGAAAATTCCAATCGGTTCTTCCGTGAATGGAATTTCAACATTGCTTGAAGAGCAGGGTATAATCAAGGACGCCCGTGTATTCAAATATTATATTAAATTCCGTAATGAATCTGGTTTTCAGGCAGGGGAGTATAAATTATCACCATCTATGCCAATTCAAGATATTGTAACTAGTATCAAAACCGGGAAACTTATGAAAGAAGCGGCCCTAAAAATAACGATTCCTGAAGGAAAGCAGCTAATTCAGATTGCCGATATCATTGCTGTGAAGACGGATCAAGATCCGAAAGAAATTTTTAAGAAATTGAATAATGAGAAATTTGTTAAGTCCATGCAAAAGAGATTTCCGGAGCTGTTAACGTCGGAGATTGAGAATAAAAATGTTTTGTATCCGCTTGAAGGGTATCTATTCCCAGCGACTTATGACTTTTATGAGGAAAAACCGTCCTTAGAAACAGTAGTAATTGAGATGCTGAAGAAAACGGAAGAGACCTTGCAGGGATACGAAACTCAGATGAACAAAAAAGATTATTCTGTGCACCAGATGTTGACATTTGCTTCGCTTGTTGAAGAAGAGGCAACGGCCCAGGTAGACCGTGGGAAAATTGCTTCCGTCTTTTATAATCGTATTGAGAAAGATATGCCGCTTCAAACGGATCCGACCGTTTTGTATGCAAAAGGTTCACATAAAAGTAAGGTGCTATACAAAGACCTTGAGGTGAAGTCTCCGTATAATACGTATAAGAACAAGGGGTTGCCGCCAGGGCCGATTGCCAATGCCGGGACGACATCAATTGATGCGGTGTTGAAGCCTGAGAAGACAGATTTCTTATACTTCTTGGCAACACCTGAAGGAGAAGTTCTTTATTCGAAAACGTTGGATGAGCACAATAATAAAAAGGCAGAACATATTACCAATAAATAATAGCTGATAGCTAAAGCGACTAGGGGGGAGGGATATTACTTTCCCCTTGTTTTTATGATAGAATAGTAAAAGTGAAATTTCAGATCCGATTTTTATCGATGACTGTAACTCGGCGATTGCCGGGTTTTATTTTGAAAGATAAGGAAATATAGATCGTCAAGCATACTGGTTTCAGCATGTTGTGTAAAGATGATGGCACTTAAAAGATACTGATTATCTTTCGGTCCACCCCATCTTCTGCTTGAACCAACCAAAGCGCTTTCGTTTTTCTTATTATTGGAGGAAATGTCTTGAACGGAAAAATAGAACAATATCTTCATTCCTTAATCCCGGAACGTACGGGTTTGATTAAGGAGTTAGAGGATTTTGCAATGGAAAATAATGTGCCGATCATGGAGCCTGAAGGTATAGAGGTGCTACTCCAGATCTTGAGGCTTCATCAACCGCAGTCAATATTGGAAGTTGGTTCAGCGATTGGCTATTCGGCTATAAGAATGGCTGAAACCTTGCCAGAAGCGCGTATCGTCACACTTGAACGGAATGAAGCTCGAATTCAACAGGCGAGAGCTAATTTTGCAAAGGCTGGCCTTTCGGAACGGATTACCCTTATTGAAGGGGATGCCCTTGAAGCAGGGCCGCTAGTAAAAGAACATGGTCCATTTGATATTATCTTTGTTGATGCAGCTAAAGGGCAATACAAGCGCTTCTTTGAACTGTTTGAGCCATTCCTGAATGATGCTGGCATTATTATTACTGATAATGTATTATTTAAAGGCTTGGTTGCTGAAAACATAGAAGAAATGGAAATGACGAGACGAAAACGTGCTCTTATAAAAAAAATTAGAGATTTTAACAATTGGTTACACAACCATCCACATTACGATACAGTAATTCTGCCGATTGGTGACGGTGTGGCCATAAGTAAACATAGAGGTGACAAAAATGAAAAAGCCTGAATTACTCGTGACTCCGACAAGTGTCACTCATATTACAGCGCTTATCGATGCGGGTGCTGATGCATTCGTTATCGGGGAACAACGCTATGCGCTTCGTTTAGCAGGTGAGTTCAAACGTGAGGACGTCAAGAAAGCGATTGAACTTGCACATGCAGCAGGTAAAAAAGTATACGTGTCTATGAATGCTATTTTTCATAATGAAAAAGTGGACGAGCTTGAAGAATATGTCGCTTTCCTGAAGGAAGCAGGGGCCGACAGGATTATCTTTGGAGATCCTGCTGTCTTAATGGCTATTCGAGCTGTAGCGCCGGATATGCCGTTGCACTGGAATACAGAGATGACGGTAACAAACTGGTACACGTGTAATTATTGGGGAAAACGCGGAGCTGTCCGTGCCTTGGCTGCTCGTGAAATTAGTTTGGACGAGATTGTTGAAATGAAGGAAAATGCCGAAGTCGAGATTGAAGTGCAGGTCCATGGCATGACGTGCATGTTCCAATCGAAGCGCACACTGCTAGGTAATTATTTTGAATACCAAGGCAAAGCGTTAGAAGTGGAAAATCGGAAGGTACAAAAAAATATGTTCCTGCATGACAAGGAACGTGAAAATAAATATCCGATTTATGAAGACGAAAATGGAACGCATATCATGAGTCCGAACGATATGTGCATGATTGATGAACTTCAGGAATTAATTGAAGCGGATATTGATTCTTTGAAAATTGAAGGGGTGTTACAAACGCCTGAGTATATCGTAGAAATGACAAAGTTATATCGTGAAGCGATTGATGTATGTGTAGAGGATACGGACCGTTATGATGATATGAAAACAGAGCTATTTGAAAAAGTCAAAGCTATTCAGCCGGAAAACCGTGAGTTGGATACAGGATTCTTCTTTAAAGAATCGGTTTATTAAAGAAAAGGGTAAGAGAAAGAGGAGGAATAGCCTTGAATGCTATTGCTGATAAAATTTCCAAGATTGTTGATGGAAAGAGAGTCATTGTTAAAAAACCGGAATTGCTGGCGCCCGCTGGCAACCTGGAAAAATTAAAAATAGCTGTCCATTATGGTGCAGATGCCGTGTTTATTGGCGGACAGGAATACGGACTGCGTTCAAATGCCGGTAACTTCACTTTTGAGGAAATGAAGGAAGGCGTTGAATTCGCTGAAAAATATGGTGCTAAAGTATATGTGACTACGAATATCTTCGCTCATAATGAAAATATCGATGGTCTTGAAGAATATCTGGAAGGCCTTCAGGAAGCCGGTGTTCATGGAATTATCGTTGCTGATCCATTAATCATTGAAACTTGTAAGCGGGTTGCTCCTAACGTTGAAATCCATTTAAGCACACAGCAGTCTTTATCGAATTGGAAGGCTGTTCAGTACTGGAAAGAGGAAGGTCTGGAGCGTGTTGTTTTGGCACGTGAGACAAGTGCTGATGAAATTCGTGAAATGAAGGAGAAAGTCGATATTGAAATCGAAGCGTTCGTTCACGGTGCAATGTGTATTGCCTATTCTGGACGCTGTACGCTTTCAAACCATATGACTGCACGTGATTCGAACCGCGGCGGCTGTTGCCAGTCTTGCCGTTGGGATTATGATTTATATGAATTAAATCAAGACGGGGAAAAAGCTTTATTTGATAAAGAAGATGCTCCGTTCGCAATGAGTCCGAAAGACTTGAAATTGATTGAATCTTTGCCTGGCATGATTGAAATCGGCATTGATAGCTTAAAAGTCGAAGGCCGGATGAAGTCGATTCATTATATCGCTACAGTAGTCAGTGTCTACCGTAAAGTGATTGATGCGTATTGTGCCGATCCGGATAATTTCAAGATTAAGCAAGAATGGTTGGAAGAGCTGGACAAATGTGCGAACCGTGAGACAGCATCAGCGTTCATGGAGGGAGAAATTCCTGGGTATAAACAGCAAATGTTCGGGAATCATACCGTAAAGACTCGCTTCGACTTCGCTGGACTGGTGCTTGATTACAATGAGGAAACTCAAATCGTCACTCTACAGCAGCGTAACTTCTTTAAGCCTGGTGATGAAGTGGAATTTTTCGGACCGGAAATCGAAAATTTCACTCAAAAAATCGGCACGATCTGGGATGAGTCAGGTAATGAGTTGGACGCAGCACGCCATCCGCTTCAAATTGTCCGCATTCAAGTAGATAAGCAAGTATATGTGAACAATATGATGCGGAAGGAGAATTAACATGATAGAGAAAAAACCAGTAGTAATCGGAGTTACCGGCGGGTCAGGGTCAGGTAAAACAAGTGTTACCCGTTCAATTTTTGAATTCTTTCAAGGTCATTCAATCTTGATGATCGAACAAGATTATTATTATAAAGATCAGAGTCATCTTCCGTTTGAAGAACGATTGAAAACAAACTATGATCATCCGCTCGCATTTGATAATGATTTGTTAATCGAGCATCTTAATGCGTTGCTAAGCTATGAAACGATAGAAAAGCCTGTTTATGATTATTCAATTCATACACGTTCGGATGAGGTAATCACCGTTGAACCACAGGATGTTATCATTCTTGAAGGGATACTGGTGCTGGAAGATGAACGCCTTCGAAATTTGATGGATATGAAGCTCTATGTAGATACTGATGCAGACTTGCGGATACTCCGCCGAATGACGCGCGATATTAAAGAACGCGGCCGTTCCATAGATTCTGTCATTGATCAATACATTAGTGTCGTTAGACCGATGCACAATCAGTTCATCGAACCGACAAAACGTTACGCCGACATCATTATTCCTGAAGGTGGTCAAAACCATGTGGCGATTGACCTTATGGTGACAAAAATTCAAACAATCCTTGAACAAAAGTCTTTTTTGTAATAACATAGCATAAATAATGATAGGTGCCATTTTCCTTCGTTTTTTATAAAAATCCCATTTATTTATTGGGAAAGACTGGACAAATGTTGGAAAACGCAATACTCTATTCTTGATACAGAACGAACCGGCTGCTCAGGTGCAGTCGGTTTATATACTAAGGAACGGTTTGTTTCTTAGTATCAAAGCGTGCACTTTATTAAAGGCGTTAAGAACAATATAGTACATAAACTTGTCACAGCAAATGTTTGCTGTAAAGAATTTGAAGGAGTGAAGGGTTTTGGCAATTGAAAAAGAATATCCAATGACTAAAGAAGGTAAGGTAAAACTTGAACAGGAACTGGAACAATTAAAAACAGTTAAACGGAAAGAAGTTGTAGAGAGAATTAAAATCGCCCGCAGTTTTGGAGATCTTTCTGAGAACTCAGAGTATGATTCCGCAAAAGAAGAGCAGGCATTCGTTGAAGGACGCATTACTACAATCGAAAACATGATTCGTAATGCAAAAATCATTGAAGGCAATGATTCGAATACAGATACAGTTTCACTTGGAAAGTCTGTTACATTTGTAGAACTTCCAAACGGTGACGAAGAAACCTATTCTATCGTAGGTAGCGTTGAAGCGGACCCATTCGAAGGGAAAATTTCAAATGATTCTCCAATCGCCAAAAGCTTAATTGGAAAAAGAGTCGGCGACAAGGTTTCGATTATTACACCTGGCGGCGAAATGAGCGTTAAAATCGTGTCTATTAGCTAATGATATTTAAAGAGGATGCCCCTTAGGGCATCCTCTTTTTGTCGGTATAACGTTAGTCTCTCTATAAGTTGAATGAAAGTAGAAAATCAAGATAGTTAAATTTGTTCATAATTGTTTAAAAATTCACACCTCGTCAACAATGGTTACGAGGTGTATTTTTATGAAAAAGAAACGAATGAGGATGCTGGCTATTGTATTGGCTACTTTGATGCTAATGCTCATAGCCAGGCTTGCCTACATCCAACTTGTATCGACAGAATCCTTCTCTAAGCATGATGTGAATTTAATAGAAGCAAGTGTAAACCAGCGGTCACAGATATTAAAGATTGATGATGGGCGGGGGAAGTTTTATGACAGAAATGGTGAGCCGCTTGCCCATGAAGAGATTCCAACCCTTGTGCTGTTTCCATTTTTGAACAAAATGACATGGCCTATAGATGAAATTGCCTCGATTATCGGCATACCGGAATCGGAGTTGAAAAGGGCAATTGCGGAATCGGATGAACCATTTGTTTTTGGCGGAGATGAACCGATTGAGTTAACAGCAAGCCAATCGAAGGCTATCAATGAATTGAAGATCCCTGGGGTTTTTGCTGTGAAAGAAAAGCTATATCATGATCAAACTCCGGCAGCGCAATTGATTGGTACGACGAATAAATCAGATTCCGAAAAGAAAAAGCGTTACCCGGATATGGAACTAGCTGCTGAAACAAGAATCGGCAATACGGGACTTGAAAGAACCTTTGACGAATTCTTGCTTTCAGCAGGAGAATCAAAGCTCGTCTTTCATGTGGATGCCACTGGCGGTCCAATGTTCGGTGTGGATGTAAAATACGTAGAACCTGCAAACCCGCTCTACCCAGTGAAGGTTGTAACAACGATTGATAAAGAAATCCAGGAAAAAGCGGAGAAGCTTGTCGACGAGCGAGGGATAAAAAAAGGGGGTCTCGTGCTGATTGATATAGAAAAAAGTGAGATCGTAGCCATGGTATCACGTCCAGCACTTGATATAAAGGATCCGAATGGTGAAGGAGCCATAAATATGATGCTAACTCAAAAAACGCCGGGCTCCGTTTTCAAAACGGTCACAGCTGCAGCAGCAATTGATTATGAAGCAGCTAGTCCTACAAGAACATTTAATTGTAATTTGACCATTAACGGAAAAACAGATAAACAGAGAGAGCTGGGCATGCTTAATTTTGAAAACAGCTTTGCTCAGAGCTGTAACAGGACGTTTGCCGAGTTGTCGCAGGAAATCGCCGTGAAAGACCCTGACTATCTGGATAAATATGCAAAGATGTTAGGCTTAATCGGTGAATCGGGATGGCAGGGGGATGTGTATCATACAGCAGTTACTCAACTGCATCATGAACAAAAAGGAAAGGTCTGGCATGATGACGACTTAAAAAAGGACCCTAAAATGATTGCCAAAACGGCAATTGGTCAACAGGATGTTCAAACGACACCGCTTGCAATAGCCAACATGATGGCGACGATTGCCCGCGGCGGTAAGAAAGAACAGGTCAAAGCCGTGTCTAAGGTTGAATTTAACAATAGTACAACAGTTGTAAGCTTTCCAAATCAAAGTATGGATGGGAATTCCCTTTCTCCCTATACAACAATGAAGCTGCAGCATCTTTTACGGAAAGTTGTAACCGAAGAGAAAGGGACTGGTGCTTCTTTAAGGGATTTACCTGTAGAGGTCGCAGGCAAGTCTGGAACAGCACAGACAAATATTGAAAAAGGGAAGCTCAATAAATGGTTTGCAGGCTATTTCCCTTATAAAAATCCTAAATATGCATTGGTTACAGTCAGTTTTGAAACGCAAGAAGATAGTACCAGCATGACGCCTCTTTTTTCAGATATTGTAAAAGTTATGTACTCCAAGGACCAGGACTAGTGCAAGAATTGACGAAAAGTCTAGGAAAGCCTTCCCTTCTATCTCTAGCCGAATCATGTTAAAATGAGGCAGTAAGAAATGGTAAGGGAGGAATGGACCTTGGGCTCAAGATTCAATCAAAGAGATCAAAAAAGAAAAGTAAATAAAATATATAATATCGCAATCACTGTTGTCTCGATTCTAATAGTCATTGTCGCCGTCTCTATTTTCTTAAGTGATGATGGCTCTAAACCAGAAAAAGCTACAACTGAACCAAAGCAGACCGTTGAAAAAGATCAGAAGAAAGTGGATAAACCTGCTGGCAAAGAAGAAGATACAGATTTGACTAAGGAAGAGGAAGAGGAGGACGAGGATAGCAAAGCAACTGAAGAAGGTACAAAAGAAAATACTGAAGATGACACAGACACAGATACAAATACAGACACAAATACAGACACAAACACAGATGCAGCAGAGGACGCTGAGCTTGTCGAAGTGGAAGGAAGCGGAGATGGGAATGTCGCGACAGCATACACGAGTGAGAGCTGGAAACCAGTTGGCACAGAGCAATCCGGTGAACACACAACAAGCTTTCAGAAGGATTCTGTTGATTGGAATGAAATGAAAAAAGCCATTGCCAATGGAGCCAGTATTGACCAAGGAAGCATGAAATTGTGGTGGCTCCAAAATGGCGGATCACCTAACACTGCAATCGGTACTGTATCAGAAGGGGACAACCCTAAAACCTTCCGCGTTTATATTGAATGGGTAGACGGATCAGGTTGGAAGCCTGTAAAGGTTGAAGAATTGAAGACTAATGATAAAAAGAAATAGAGTCAGAGTAAATAAGAAAATATCTCCACATTAAAAAAACCTCGAAAAGAGTCCTTCTTTTCGAGGTTTTTTTGGATAATAAAAATTACTTTTTTGCTTTAAAGTGAACGACAGCACTGTAAAACCTTCTGCCCTCTTCACTGACATACATTTGGTGCGATACGGAGTGGACTTGAAGCATGATCGCTTTATTGATTTCGATTTGTGACTGGATTTTTTCTTCTAGGTTCTTAATGCTTTCTGCTTCAAAAAATTCAATTTTATCTTCGAATAAGTTTAAGTCGAGTTGAAAATTCATTTCTGTATTCCTCCAACGTTTTGATAGTGTTAGTTTAACACCAAATGAATTGAATCTGAACTTGAATGGTAGATTTGCCTAAAAAAATAAGAACTGTTCTTAGGTTCATTTCATATTATACTTATAGGTTTTGTTATCTTATCATAAAAAGGTGATTAAAATGGGCAGAGAATTTGTAGAGTTATTTGAGGAATGGTCGAAATCGTATGATGATACCGTCGGTGGACACGATATTGAATATCAAGAGGTTTTTAAACATTATAACAACATATTAGACAGCGTCACGAGTCGGGCTCACGGTCATGTACTGGAGTTTGGGGTAGGGACGGGGAATTTAACGACAAGGCTGCTGAAGAAAGGTCTTATGGTGTCTGGAATTGAGCCATCACCTTCAATGAGGGAAATAGCGGCTAGCAAGTTAGGGGTAGAAACAGAAATTATCGATGGTGATTTTATAGATTTTCCGGAGCCTAAACAAGTTGATTCGATTGTGAGTACGTATGCTTTTCACCATTTAACAGATGAAGAAAAAGAAAAAGCTATAGCGAACTATGGAAAGTTACTGAATACAGGTGGTAAAATAGTGTTTGCGGATACAATGTATCAATCGAGAGACGCGCATGAACAAGCGATTCAAGATGCAAAGCATGCAGGCTTTCATAATTTGGCAAACGATTTGCAAACGGAATATTATACGACCATTCCTTTTTTAGAAAAAGCACTTGAAACACATGGATTTAAAGTGAACTTTGAGCGCTGCAATCAATTCGTCTGGATTATGGAGGCTGAAAAATTATAGGAAGAGGTTTTTACTAATGAAGGTAGCCATAATCGGAGCAATGGAAGAAGAAGTTACGATTTTACGTGATAAATTGGAAGGTTTGGAACAGGTTACGATTGCTGGATCCGAATTCAACACAGGGACACTGAACGGCATTGAGGTCATTTTACTTAAATCGGGAATCGGTAAAGTGAATGCTGCGATGTCCACAACGATTCTTTTAGAAAAATTCAAACCGGATGCGGTCATTAATACAGGATCTGCTGGAGGTTATCATCCAGCGCTTAATGTCGGGGATGTGGTCATTTCAACAGAAGTGCGCCACCATGATGTTGACGTGACAATCTTTGGCTATGAATACGGTCAAGTGCCGCAATTGCCAGCAGCATTTATCCCGGATGAGAAGCTTTTTGCAATCGCAGAAGAAGCAGCGAAAGAAATTGAAGATATTCAAGTGGCGAGAGGTTTGATCGTGACGGGAGATTCTTTCATGAATGATCCTGTTCGGGTTGAATTCGTCAGAGGGAAATTTACGGATTTATATGCGGTAGAAATGGAAGCGGCAGCTATTGCTCAGGTAGCACACCAATTTAAAACACCGTTTGTTATCATTCGCTCCCTTTCAGATATCGCTGGTAAGGAGTCGAATATTTCCTTCGACAAGTTCTTAGAAACGGCGGCACTTCATTCAGCCGCTCTGATTTTAAAAATGGTTGAAAAAATGAAATAAATGGTAGTGATCAGCGGACCCTTTCCGTTGATCATTTCTTTATTTGTATAGTACACTAAATCGGTAGGTAAACTCTGAAAGGATGTCCAAATATGAAGGTCTTTCAAAACATTCATGATTTGATTGGGGAGACTCCCCTTATGGAAATCACCCATTTCCCTCTTCCAAATGAAGTCCGGATTTTTGCCAAGCTGGAATTCTTTAACCCTGGGGGCAGTGTGAAGGATCGGCTTGGTCAGGAACTTTTAACGCAAGCGTTTCTGTCAGGAAGAGTAAAGGAGGGCGGAACCATCATCGAGCCGACAGCTGGAAATACTGGGATTGGCTTGGCTCTGGCAGCGATTAACAGTGGTGTGGGTGTAATATTTTGTGTACCGGAGAAATTTAGTACCGAGAAACAGGAATTGATGCGAGCCCTTGGTGCAAAAGTGATTCAGACTCCGACAGAGGAAGGAATGACAGGAGCGATTGCTAAGGCAAAGGAGTTGCTGGCTGAAATTCCGGATGCCTATTGTCCTCAGCAGTTCGCCAACCCATCTAATCCAGAGGCGTATTACAAAACACTAGGTCCGGAAATTTGGGAGCAGTTGAATGGTTATGTGGATGTGTTTGTTGCTGGTGCCGGTACGGGAGGGACCTTCATGGGGACATCACGTTATTTAAAAGAAAAAAATCCTGCGATCAAAACCGTCATTGTTGAACCAGAGGGATCAATTTTAAGCGGAGGCAAAGCTGGGCCTCATAAAACAGAAGGGATCGGCATGGAATTTTTACCTCCCTATATGGATGAAACGTATTTTGACCAGATTCATACGATAAGCGATAGTAATGCATTTCAGATGGTGAAGGAATTGGCGATTAAAGAAGGCCTGCTTGTTGGGAGTTCTTCTGGTTCGGCGTTTGCAGCGGCAATGATAGAAGCGGAAAAGGCTGCTCAAGGAACAAATATTGTCGTGATTTTTCCGGATTCTAGTGAACGTTACTTAAGCAAAAAAATTTATCAGGGAGGCCTGTGAAATGAGAAAAAAAACACAATTGATTCATGGCGGCATTTTTGGTGATGAAAAAACAGGTGCGGTTTCGGTACCGATCTATCAGGTAAGCACCTACAAGCAGGATGGTCCAGGAGACCATCGAGGCTATGAGTATTCCCGTACTGGTAACCCAACCCGCCATGCCCTGGAGGAATTAATCAAGGAGCTCGAAGAAGGGAAAAGAGGATTTGCCTTCGGTTCCGGAATGGCAGCGATGACGGCGGTGATGATGTTGCTCAATCAAGGTGATCATGTATTGCTGACCGATGACGTATATGGAGGTTCTTTTCGGATCATGACAAAAGTGTTGAACCGCTTCGGCATTGAAGCGACCTTCGTCAATACGAGTGACATTAACACTATCGAAAAAGAAATCAAGAGCAATACAAAAGCATTGTTCATTGAATCACCGACGAATCCATTATTGAAAATTACTGATCTTGAATCGGTATCTAAAATAGCTAATGCAAACGGCTTGCTTACTATTGTGGATAATACATTCAGTACGCCATATTGGCAAAATCCACTTAACCTTGGAGCAGATATCGTACTTCATAGCGCGACGAAGTACCTTGGGGGGCACAGCGATGTTGTAGCGGGTCTTGTCGTGGTGAATGATGAAAAACTCGGTAATGACCTTCATTTCATCCAAAACTCTACAGGGGGCGTGCTAGGGCCTCAAGATTCATGGCTGCTGATGCGTGGCATGAAAACACTTGGCATCCGGATGGAAGAACATGAAAAAAACACATCCCAAATCGTTCGTTTCTTAACCGAGCATAAAGGAGTTTCAAAAATCTATTATCCAGGTCTTGAAAACCATCCAAACCATGACATAGCCAAAAAACAATCACGTGGCTTTGGCGGCATGGTTTCATTCGATGTCGGCAGTGCAGAAAAGGCCAAACGTGTGCTAGAGAAAGTAAAATACTTTACCCTTGCAGAAAGCCTTGGGGCAGTGGAGAGCTTAATCTCGGTTCCAGCCTTGATGACGCATGCTTCGATTCCAGCAGATCGCCGTGCTGAACTTGGAATCACCGATGGATTAATTCGTATTTCCGTAGGTCTTGAAGACGTGGAAGACTTAGTTGAAGATTTGGAACAGGCGCTAAGAGGTTAAACGGACAGCATCACCTTCACAGCTTACTGCCATTATTTACACCGTATCATTTGGAATAAATATGGTAGAATGAGATATCGATTACTTACTAGCTTGAAAGAAGGTGGAAATGGCATGAAAAATCGTAAAATACAAACGGCGGCAGTCCTACGTTCAAAAATGGCTGATTTTAGACAATTTGCGATTACCTTGCTATGTGTGGGCTCGTTCTTCTACTTAGGAACCATACTCCCTTCTATTGAAAAAACGATGGTTTCCACTTATGTCAATATGGGAGCCACAATTTTGTTCCTCTGTATGTCTATCCTATTTTTCCGATTATCCAATAAATATAAAAAGATCTTGGCAGAAATGGATGACCATGACTCTTTAAAACAATAAAAGTAAGCCTGATTCTTCGTAGTTGTTGACGGAGAATCAGGCTTTTTTGTTTTTCCAACACTTAGAGAAAATCAATAACAGGATAGTGGTGCCTTTTCTATGGGCTGCTTTTTCATACTAATTACCTCCCTTAGCTGTGAATTTCTTATGAAAATAGGAAAAAAGAAAGAACTTTCAAAAAAATAGGCAAAAGCCGTTTACAAAAAAGTGATTTGTGGATATACTTACCAGGTAATAAAAAATATTCCAAAGGAGGTCGAAGAAAATGAAATTGTATTTACAAGGATCCATCACTAATCAGATTGGCTGGACTGTTTCAAATAACAATCAAATACTATTCGACCTGTACCAAGCGGAATATTTATAAAGCAATTTTAGCTTTATTAATCATTCAGACATAGCGGCCGCAGGGAGAAATCTTTTATCCTGCGGTCTTTTTATATTCTCTAAAAATACCCGCAGGAGGAAGTAACTTTCTGCGGCCTTTTTATGCCTTTTTGGTGAGCCGCTCCCTTAAAGGAGGTGATATTATGACACTGAATATGCTATTTTTTACGATCACAATTAAAATGAAAAAAATGACTGCTGAAGAATGTTTGCAACAGGAGAGAATTCACAAGCTTCGTGAAGAACACCTAAACAATGCAATGAAGCATCGTCCTTTTTTCTAAGACTTGATATGTACGGTTATCCGTTAGGATTTATAAATTTTAGGAAAGGTGGAGGTAAATATGATTAAATTGGTTTATATAAAAGGAGATAAGTGTTGTTATTGGAATGAGAAGGATACCGGCTAATGGATCTGTTTCCTTTCACATTATTGCCATGGTTTGTATTCAAATTGTTCAAATAAGCAACGGTTAAGAGCAGCGGAAACATGATAAATTGAAGATAAGTTAGATATGGGGAGTGATTCTTGATGTTCTCAATGGTAATGATTCTTATTTTTACAACTGTCATCGGAACTGTAATCGCTGTAAATGTTTCCGTCGATGCTGATCAGCCGCTTCACAGTTTAAAATAAAAAAATGTAAAGTAGAAAACTCGGCATTTCAGCCGAGTTTTTTCTATGCTTTTATCAGCAACAAGGACCAAATCCACCGAATCCAAACCCACATCCGAGCCACCAAAAGCCGAATATGAGCAATAAAATCAAGAGGACAATAAACAGGCCGTACCCAAACCCATAACATCCTCCTCCATAACAAGGTGCTGGACCCGGATAACCATAGTTGTACCCGTATGGTCCATAGTTATATCCCATGGTAAAAACCTCCTCTCCCTAAAAATTCACTATCATTATATGAATGTTTGTCTTTGTCCGATTGGGATTTCAACCATTCTTGTTTTAGACATTTTTTTACTTTCATGATTTCTTTTAGTGGTACAGGCACGAACAAGCCCACTGTTGCATAGGTATGAATAGGGAAACCAAAGAAACGGGAGGATGAGACCAATGCCCGGAATACTTACAGCTGTCGGATATATTATCAAAGAATTTTACTTATTAGTCTCCTATGTAAAAAACAACGCTTTTCCCCAGCCCTTGTCATCCCAGGACGAAAAGAAGTACCTGAAGCTCATGGGTGAGGGGGATGGTGATGCCCGTAATATCCTTATCGAGCATAACCTCAGGCTTGTTGCCCATATTGTCAAGAAATTCGAGAATACAGGCGAAGATACAGAGGATCTGATTTCGATTGGAACAATTGGCTTAATAAAAGCCATTGAAAGTTATTCCGATGGAAAGGGTACAAAGCTGGCCACATATGCAGCACGTTGTATCGAGAACGAGATCCTGATGCATTTACGAGCAACAAAAAAAACGAAAAAGGATATTTCATTACATGATCCGATTGGTCAGGATAAAGAAGGAAACGAAATCAGTTTAATTGACGTGTTGAAATCAGAATCAGAAGATGTCATTGATACAATTCAGCTCAATATGGAAATTGAAAAGGTGAAAAAGTATATTGATATTTTGGATGAACGAGAAAAGGAAGTCATTGTTGGCCGGTTCGGACTAGATTTAAAAAAGGAAAAAACCCAGCGGGAAATTGCAAAAGAACTTGGGATTTCCCGTAGCTATGTATCACGAATTGAAAAGCGTGCCTTGATGAAGATGTTCCATGAGTTTTACCGAGCAGAAAAAGAGAAAGAAAAGAAAGCAAAAGGATAAAAATTATTTTTAAAAGTAAAAAGAGTGCGGGTCAAACTTCCCACACTCTTAGACTGTAGACAAACTCGATAAATAATTGAGTTTGTCTACAGTTTTTTTGAGGATTTGTAAAATTTGAACGTTTGATTTCCACTACAGGCACTCGCTTTCCGCGGGCGGTCCGGGAGCCTCCTCGGCGCCCTTTGCGCCTGTGGGGTCTCCCTTGGACGCGCTTTTCCCGCAGGAGTCTCGCACCTTTCGTTCCAATCAACTTTGTTTTAACATTTAGATAGAACCCCTTTTGCCAACAGTCTTTTTTGTTTTAAAATAGAAGTATAAAAACTTGAGGTGATAAGGATGCTTTCTAAACATGATTCTATTTAGCGAGATCAACTTGAAATGATTCCTTTAGATCAACTGGTGCCAGCGAACCATTTGGTTCGTAAAATTGAGGCCGCCATTGACTTCTCTTTCATTTATGACTTGGTGAAAGATATGTATTCAGAGGTAGGACGCCCAAGTATTGATCCAGTTATTTTAGTTAAACTGACATTCATTCAATATACGGTATTCGCTCGATGCGTAAGACAATTGAAGAGATAGTTACGAACATGGCCAACTGGACTTGGCGAGGGCCAGAAATGGCCTAAATAATGAACTCGGAGAGGTCAACTATTCTATAACTGCTTCAAATCCAATAAAAAATCAAAAAGGTTTCGGAATGAGACCATTCCGAAACCCTTTTGTCTACAATCTGAGAGTGCGGATCAAACTTCCCGCACTCTTTTTGCTTTAATATTTATTTCGGAATAAGTCTGCAAAGGCATGATAAATCTCAATACCTTGGAAAAGGAAAAGACGTGAAGCAGTTAAAGAAAAGATACCAATCATTATTAGACGAAACCACATGTTCATCACTCCTCGATTTTATTTTTTTATAAAATCTTAGAGTTTGTGGATACGTAATTCGCCTGGTAAAAGACTGGGCTGAGAAATCGACGTCGAAGATTTGAGTGAAAATAAAGAAAATTAAAAATAGAAAATTCGAAAATAAGAAAAAGAATAATCGGCTGCCAGGAACCTAAGAAAGGTATGAGCGGTAGTTTTTTCTCGGCCTTATCCCAATGATGAACATCATAGTGCTCTTCAAGGTTTAATGGCTGAGTGTGATGTTCGAGAGGTATATGCAGAGTCCAAAGTAGCAGGGTAATGGCTGACAGTTGGATAAAGAGTTTCATGTGAACCTTCCCCTTTCCTAAGGATATATACATCATATCATGCTTTTAATAGGGGATATAGAAAAATGTATTGAAAAGTTACTGAAAATTCATTTTAATTAGAAAAATATAGAAAAAACCTCTATAATAGGATTATTGATAAAGGGGGCAAAACAGAATGGGATATTCATTAACATGGGATTTAGATGTCTTTTTTAAAGGGGGAAGCTCTTCAAAGAAATTCCTGCTTTTTTTAGATGAAATCAATCAAGAGGTTCAAGAATTTGACCGACTTGTAAGCAAGATAAATTCAGAAGAAAATGATGAAATCAGTTTGATCCAGGCATTTGATCTTAATAAAAATATTAATATGAAATCGAGGCAGGCTAGCGCCTTTATAGGATGCCTGGAAGCTCAAAATGTACAGGATAAAAAGGCAGGTCAACTGCGAATTAAACAAATGAAGAGTATGGCATCACTAAAAGTGGTGGTAAGTAAACTGGATGAAAAGCTGGTTGAGCTTGATGAGGTGTTTTTTCAGAGTATCCTCAATAAAGAGCCATTGAATGAACTGAAATATGTATTGAATGAACGTAGAGAAAGAGCGAAGGAAAGGCTTTCTGTTAAGGAAGAGTCACTAATCACCCAGCTATCCATGGACGGGTTTGAAGGCTGGAGCCAAATGTATGATACAATTGTGGGCTCTATGACCATCCCTTTTAAGGGTGAAGCACTTTCTGTTGGTCAGGCGGCTAATAAATTTTCTGATCCGGATAAAAACGTCCGGAAAGAATTGTTTACTGCTTGGGAACAGGCTTGGAATGAAAAAAGTGATCTTTTTGCCCGGACTTTGAATCATTTAGCAGGCTTTCGTCTCAGTGTGAATGAAAAAAGAGGCTGGGATGATATTTTGAAGGAGCCGCTAGAAATCGGCAGGATGAAGAAAGAAACCCTCGAGAGCATGTGGACCGTAATTGCTGATAATAAGGATCCGCTAGTGAAGTTTTTACATAGGAAGGCGGAATTACTTGATTTGGAGAAATTAAGTTGGGCGGATTTGGATGCTCCGCTTGCTGTTACAGCAGAGTCAAAGGTAATGGATTATCAAGAAGGTGCAGATTTTATCGTGCAGCAATTTTCTAAATTTGGAACTCAGTTAGCGAGTTTCACACAAAAAGCATTTGAAGACAGCTGGATTGAAGCAGAAGACAGATCTGGCAAGAGACCAGGCGGTTTTTGCACAGGTTTCCCTTTGGATAAGCAGTCCCGGATTTTCATGACTTATTCGGGCACCCCTTCGAATGTGTCGACATTGGCTCATGAATTGGGGCATGCTTTTCATTCGTATGCGATGAGGGATATCCATCCATTGAATCGATCATATGCTATGAACGTGGCTGAAACAGCCTCTACGTTTGCAGAGATGGTCGTTTCGGATGCAGCAGTGAAAGAAGCGACAAATGGGGAAGAAAAGCTGATTCTTTTAGAAGATAAAATTCAACGCTCTGTGTCATTGTTGATGAATATCCATGCTCGTTTCTTATTTGAGACAAGATTTTACGATGAGAGAAAACAGGGATATGTCAGTTCCGAACGCTTAAATGAACTAATGGTTGAAGCGCAAAAAGAAGCCTATGGTGATGCGCTAAGTGAGTATAATCCAACGTTTTGGGCTTCAAAGCTTCATTTCTATATAACTGGTGTACCGTTTTATAATTTCCCATACACATTCGGATTCTTGTTCTCATTAGGCATTTACGCGAATGCCCTTAAAGAACCTTCTGGGTTTGAAGAAAAATATATCGCTTTACTAAAGGACACCGGTTCCATGAAGGTCGAGGACTTGGCAGAGAAACATTTAGGCGTGGATTTAACTACCCGTGATTTTTGGGAAGATGCGGTTACTGCCTGTCTGGAGGATGTCGAAGAGTTCATGCGTTTGACCGATCCTCTAGTTCAAAAAGCATAAACTAAAGTTTAGTTTAAATAAGAACAAAAAAGCGGATGTCCGGTTTAGGACATCCGCTTTCCAATTTAAACTTTTTTCAGTTTAAATGGACTGACCATTAGTAATGATAATATAATCATGAGGAATAAGAAAAAGACCGGGTGGAGATAAGGTATGGCTAAATAACTAACGGTTGCTAAACAGCCTGCAACGGTAATCGGAACGCCGGTAAAATATCCATTACTTTCACTAATGTTAAAACGGGCGAGGCGAAATGCGCCACATCCGATATAAAAAACCGTGAAGAGTGTGCCTGGAGCTCCGAATTCTATTAAAATTCCTTGGTATAATAATAGAGCTGGTGCAACGCCGAAAGAAATAATATCGCACATGGAATCAAGTTGCTTACCTAATTCCGATTCAATGTTAAACTTCCTTGCAACCATACCATCAAAGCGATCTGCAAGCGCAGCTAGGAAAATTAAAAGCAAGCTGAAATTCAATTCGCCGTGCATCACGGCAATTATTGCAAATCCCCCAAGGGATAAATTCATTAAAGTAAGTATATTTGCTGTTTGGGCTTTCACTTTTTTAATGGTTTGATCTAGGGCGTGTAATAAAAACATCTTTTCACTCCTTTCAAATAAAACAAATAAAAACAAAATATAGTAAACATAAGTATTTATTATATAATAATATTTTATTTAACACAATTTATGCAAGGGGTTTTAGAATTATTTTACAATTTGGAGTGATTTTGTTTGTATCAATCTTTATATCGTATTCTTATTGAACTGACAAATGGAAGGTATTCGTCAGGTTTATTAAAGCATTTTAGCCAATCTCGTTGGAGTAAGCCGTTGATTTTACTATATGTAAAAACTTTTAACCTTAACCAACAAGAATTTGGTAATGAATTAAAAACTTACAACAATCTTCATGAGTTATTTACAAGACACCTAAAGCAGGAGGCAAGGCCAATTACTGTGGAATCTTCTGCAGTGGCATGTCCAGTAGATGGTGTGCTCGAGGATGCAGGGGAAATTCGTGCTGATAAAAAAATTGTAGTTAAAGGGAAAGTATATTCGATAGAGGAAATGTTAGGGGATGCGCTTTTTTTAGAAAAGTACCTAGGTGGTAAATATCTCGTGTTATACTTAAGCCCGAGTCATTATCATAGGATCCATGCACCTATTACGGGTTCTGTGGTAAAACGTTGGACGCTTGGAAAGAAATCGTACCCTGTTAATAAATGGGGAATGAAATATGGAAAAGAGCCGTTATCGAAAAATTATCGTACAATAACAGAGCTTCAAAATGAGGCAGGATGTTTGGCAATGGTGAAAGTCGGAGCCATGTATATTAATTCAATCGTTATTACTGATGAATCGAATCACTTAGAAAAAGGACAGGAATTTTCTTATTTCAGTTTTGGTTCAACAGTCGTGCTGCTTTTTGAGAAAAACAATTTTCAACTTGATGAAAACTTATCCATTCCCGCTGATGTCCGTGTCGGTGAAAAGATTGGGTACATGAGGGCCAATTAATAATCATTAAATAAAAATAAGAAGGCTGACATGTTTTGTCAGCCTATGTATTTCATTTTAAAATATTGATCGGATTTTATGTGTCAAAGATCTTCGATGAATTTCCGTTTCTATGAGGCGGATGAAATCGGTACTTAACTTTAAATACTGCGCTTTAAAATAGGATTCCAGCAACAGGTCATCAGATAGTTTTTGCATTAGAACGCCAATTACGGCTGCTCACCTCCAGTAGGGATTGCGAGGAATATTTTTGTAATTACATGCATATATTAGTAAGTCATCCATGATGTACCCCTACTGTATCAGAAATAAACGTAGAGAACAATCGTTCTGTTATCCACAGTTGAAAGTGGATAACCTGTGGTTAAGTTGTTTACAAAGTGAACGAATAGATACACAACACTATGGAAAATGTTAGTAAAGTTATCCACAGGTTAGGCTAATGAAATTTTTGTCGAATTCTTTTAGTAATAATTAGTTCTTTCGTCTGTTAAGACAGACGGATTTCTCAGTCTTTATGAAAAATGCCTTTCCATATTAGAAAACTTACATTATGATGTTTTTTTACCGTTAGCCCCTTCGTTCCTAATTTTTTTTGAAAGTAAGCCAAAAATTCGATATGATGGAGACGGTAAATTTTATGAAAAATATAGAGGTGTCAATATGCTTAAATTATTTTTGCCGAGTGAACATGTTAAAAGCATTTTTAATATAGATCCTCAAGATTTGAAAAAAAGAGGGATTAAGGGAGTTATTACTGATCTAGACAATACACTTGTTGAATGGGACAGGCCTACTGCTACCCCTGATTTAATCAAATGGTTCGATAATATGCGGGACCATGGGATTTTAGTGACGATTGTGTCCAATAATAATGAAAAAAGGGTACGAGCTTTTTCTGATCCGCTTCATATTCCATTTATTTATCAGGCTAAAAAGCCGATGGCGAGAGCTTTCCATAAAGCCCGTAAAGCGATGGGATTGAAATTAGAGGAAACAGTGGTGATCGGCGATCAGTTATTGACGGATGTATTGGGCGGAAATAGAGGTGGTTTTCATACCATCTTAGTTGTCCCTGTTGCACAGACTGACGAATTCAGAACGAAAATCAATCGTTATTTTGAAAGAAAGATTATGGCGTTTTTTAAACGAAAAGGAATGATAGAATGGGAGGATCACAATTGAACAATCATCAAGAATTAGTATGCATCGGCTGCGGCGTTAAGGTTCAGACGGAAGATCCGAAGGAATTAGGCTTTGCACCTAAATCAGCGCTTGAAAAAGAGATCATTGTTTGTCAGCGTTGCTTTAAATTGAAACATTATAACGAAGTTCAGGATGTTTCCTTAACAGATGATGACTTCTTGAAAATCTTGAATAAAGTAGGCGAAACAGATTCATTAATCGTCAAAATCGTCGATATTTTTGATTTCAATGGAAGCTGGCTGCCGGGCCTGCATCGATTTGTAGGCAGAAATGATGTTCTTTTAATTGGTAATAAGGTGGACTTACTGCCCAAATCAGTAAAGCCGAACAAATTGATTAATTGGATGAAGCAATCTTCGAAGGAACTAGGATTGAATCCGGTTGATGTCCTTCTTGTCAGTGCTGAAAAAGGAAAGCATATTCTTGAGGCTGCTGATGCGATTGAACGATATCGTCAGGATAAAGATGTCTATGTCGTTGGCTGTACGAATGTTGGTAAATCGACTTTCATCAACCGTCTTATTAAAGAAGTGAGTGGTGAAGGGGATATCATCACGACTTCTCATTTTCCAGGCACAACTTTAGATATGATTGAAATTCCTCTGGATGATGGACAGTCCTTGATCGATACACCAGGAATCATTAATCATCATCAAATGGCTCATTATGTAGATAAACGTGATTTCAAGGTGATTATGCCGAAGAAGGAAATCAAGCCGAGAGTGTATCAGCTGAATGAAGAGCAAACGCTATTTTTCGGCGGATTGGCTCGGTTGGACTATGTTTCAGGTGGCAGACGCTCGCTGACTTGCTATCTTTCGAATGAATTAAATATTCATCGGACAAAACTGGAAAAAGCGGATGAATTATATAAAAATCATGCAGGAGAATTATTGACGCCTCCGCGTCCTGAACAGATGGAAGAATTTCCGAAGCTTGTTTCTCATGAATTCTCCTTAAAAGATGGTAAAATGGATATCGTGTTTTCAGGCCTTGGCTGGGTAACTGTCAATGAACCAGGTGCGAAGATCGTTGCACACGTTCCAAAAGGTGTGAATGTCATAGTTCGTAAATCATTAATCTAAATATAGGGGTCGTCTGTCTATGAATAAGATATATGGGGTAATAGGAGATCCAATTGCGCATTCAATGTCTCCGGATATTCATAATGATGCATTTGAAAAAGAAAATGTAGAAGCGGTTTATCACCATTTTCATGTAAAACCAGAGAGCTTGACGGAGGCTGTAAAGGGTATGAAAGCCCTTGGTGTAGCAGGGTTTAACATCACGATTCCACATAAAACTACGGTCATCCCACTTCTTGATGAAGTAGATGAACTGGCCCTTGCAATTGGGGCGGTTAATACGGTTATTAACGAAAATGGACGATTTATAGGGTATAATACAGACGGAATAGGATTTTATAAATCTTTATGCGATGAAATATCAGGTGACATTAAGGCTAAAAAAACGTTAGTGATCGGAGCGGGCGGTGCTGCACGTGCGATTTATTTTACGCTTGTAAAAGAAGGTGTAAAGCACGTTGATATTGCAAACCGGACAAAGGAAACAGCGGCCCACCTTGTTTCTGATTGCCCATATGATAAAGAATCAAAGGCGCTCACGATTGCCCAAGCGGAAGAAAGCTTATCACAATATGATTTAATCATCCAAACAACTTCTTCTGGAATGAGTCCGCACATTGATCATTCTCCGTTGAAGTTGGACCATTTAAAGGCTGGTGCATTTGTCAGTGACATCATCTATAACCCTTTGCAAACGAAACTGCTTCGTGAAGCGAGGGAAAAAGGGGCGGAAACGCAAAATGGTGTTGGAATGTTTGTCTACCAGGCTGCGCTCGCTTTTGAGATATGGACAGGCATCATGCCTAATACAGCAAGAATGACAGATATTGTCTCGAACAAACTAGGAGGTCACACATGTTAACAGGTAAACAAAAAAGATTTTTACGATCAAAGGCACATCACCTGAATCCAATTTTTCAAGTTGGAAAAGGCGGGGTTAATGATAATCTCATTAAACAAATTGGTGAGGCGCTAGAAGTACGCGAACTAATCAAGGTTAGCATACTGCAAAACTGTGAAGAAGACCGCAATGATGTGGGTCTTGCATTATCAAAAGGGGCAAGAGCTGAATTGGTTCAAATTATCGGTAACACAATTGTGTTGTATAAAGAATCAAAAGAAAACAAACAACTTAAACTACCTTAAGGAACCTATCTATGAAAAAAATTGGAATTCTTGGCGGTACATTCAATCCTCCTCATATCGGTCATTTAATTATAGCTAATGAAGTGCTGGATGCTCTAGAGTTAGATGAAATTAGATTCATGCCAAATCATGTTCCTCCTCACAAGGAAAAAACGGAGGAAGTAACCGATATGGACAGGTTGGCTATGTTGGAAAATGCCATAGCCGGAAACCCATCTTTTTATATTGAGGATATTGAAATAGAAAGAAAAGGTACATCTTATACGTATGATACGATTAAATTGCTGAAAGAACGTGAACCTGGCAATGAGTTTTATTTTATTATAGGTGCAGATATGATTGAGTATTTACCTAATTGGCACCATATTGACGAACTATTGCACCTAGTCAATTTTGTCGGAGTGAAGCGTCCCGGCTATAATGAAAAGACAGAATACCCAATCACGATGGTGAAGGTTCCACAAATGTTTATTTCTTCCTCTATGATACGAAGGAAATTGCGAACAGGAAAAACCGTGAAATATTTAATAGCAGATCCAGTGGTGAAGTATATTAAAGGGAATGGTTTATATGAATCGTGAGAAAGCATTAGCGCTCGTCAAAGAACAAATAACCGAGCGCAGGTATATTCATACATTAGGCGTGGTCGAGTCAGCAATAGAACTTGCCGAACTGTATGGTGCTGATGTCAAAAAAGCAGAACTGGCAGCTATTTTCCACGATTATGCAAAGTTTCGTCCAAAAGAGGAAATGGAGCAAATAATAATCTCTGAAAAAATGGCACCGGATTTACTTGAATTCAATATGGAACTGTGGCATGCTCCTGTTGGGGCTTATCTGGTAGAAAAAGAAGCCGGTATCACTGATCGTGAAATATTGGATGCGATCGCCTATCACACCTCAGGCAGGGTTGGTATGAGCCTTTTGGATAAGGTCGTATATCTTGCTGACTATATTGAGCCAGGGCGTACTTTCCCTGGAGTCGATGAAGTAAGGCACACAGCAAAGGAAAACTTGGATCGTGCTGTCATTCAGGCTTTAAGGAATACAGTTGTATTTTTAATGAAAAGAAATCAGGCAATTTACCCTGATACATTTAAGACATATAATGATTTAATTATGAATTTGAAGGAGAAGATGTAATGACTGAACGTGAACTTCTTGTAATTGCAGCAAAAGCGGCGGACGATAAAAGAGCTGAGGATATCGTTGCTCTAAATATGCAAGGTATTTCTTTGGTAGCGGATTACTTTTTAATCTGTCATGGTAATTCTGAAAAACAAGTACAAGCTATAGCTCGAGAAATGAAGAGCAAAGCAGACGAATCAGGGATCAATGTAAAACGCCTTGAAGGTTTTGACGAAGCGAAATGGGTACTTGTAGATCTTGGAGATGTTGTAGCCCACATTTTCCATAAGGATGAAAGAAACTATTATAACCTTGAACGTTTATGGGGAGATGCACCTTTTGAAGATCTAGAGAGTGAACTGACTCCATGACCTACGAACGCTTTGCCTATGTATACGATGAATTGATGAAGGATGCTCCCTATGAAAAATGGCTGATGATCCTGACGGCGAAGCTGGAACAGTACGGAATTGGTGGAAGGAAAGTCCTAGACTTAGCATGCGGAACAGGGGAAATAACAGTAGAACTGGCGCAGCATGGATATGATGTCTCTGGGGTAGATTTGTCTGATGAAATGTTGATGGTTGCCAATGAAAAAGCGGCGAAGCTAGGGTTATCTATTCCTTTTTTTCAGCAGAATATGGCAGAACTCGAAGGGCTTGGTCTATATGACTGTGTCACGATTTTTTGTGATTCGTTGAACTATCTTCGTGAGGAAGCGGATATTGTAAAAACATTCTCCCGGGTGCATGAACATTTGAAGGATGGCGGATTATTTTTGTTTGATGTCCATTCAATTTATAAGATGGAAGAAATCTTTCACAATAATACGTTTGCCGTCAATGATGAAGAGGTCTCCTATATTTGGGACTGCTTCCCGGGTGAAGAATCATACAGTGTTGAACATGATTTAAGTTTTTTCGTGAAGGACAATGATAGTGGTTTGTACGACCGATTTGATGAATTGCATTATCAGCGTACCTATCCGGTTGAGCAATATAAAAAATGGTTGCAACAAGCAGGTTTTGAAGTTTCTGAACTTCTGGCGGACCTTGAAGAAGCACCGCTCGGTAAAGAAACCGAAAGAATTTTATTTGTAGCCAGAAAATAAATCAAGGGGTCAGGCACCCTCTCGTACATCACTGTGCGAGAGGACGCCTGACCTTTTATTTTTTTATTTATATTTTAGAAGGAGAATAGATATCGGATGCGAATATTAATAAGGATGGCCAAATTGTTTTTCAACCTCGTAAAGATCTTCTGCGAATTTTTCGTGTGTCGCTTGAAACAGATGATGAAACATCTCTCCGGTTTCAGCTTCTAAAACCTTTATTCCTTCCCCTGTGATCCCACCTTTTACGCAAACCTTTTCCTGTAAGGTCGGCAATGTGTAAACTCCCTTACCAAGCAATTCACCTAACCCAATCAGCATGTTCTCGGTCAAAGTCGTTGCCATTTTTTTATCTATCTTCGTTGTTTGACATGCGGCTTCAATAAAAGCTTGTGCTAAAAAGCTAAAGAAGGCAGGTCCGCAGCTTACAATGTCAGAAGCTGCCCGGGTTATATCATTTTCAATGATGACCGGTGCCGATATGGCAGATGCCAGATTAAATAAGGATTGCTGTGTCTCATTACTGCACCCTTTACTGAAGCTCAGTAACGATACCCCAGAACCCACACGGTTCGTTATGCTTGGGATAAAACGGGCGCATGGCGCATTCACTGCTGATTCAAGCTGCGCGACTGAAACCGGGCTTGTAATGGAGATAAGTAGTTGTTCTCTTTTAATATGGTGTTTAATGCCCTGTAAAAGGCTGTGAATTTGTAATGGTTTTACGCAGAGAAAAATAAAGTCTGCCTGTTGGACAATCTCGGCGGCGCTTTTCGCTACCTCGATACCGGGATGCCTTTCTTTAAGCACCAATGCTTTGGAGAGCGTTCTATTTGTAATGACTAGATCAGCCGGATTTAGTATTTTAGCCTCCAGCCAAGCTTCGATTAAAATCGTCCCCATATTGCCTGTGCCAATTACACCGATTTTCTTCAATACCTTCAACTCCTCTCACAAAAAGCAATTCTCTTAAAAACACTATGTGTTTTTACTCTGTCCTATGACAATGTAATGTTCTAAATCAAACAAGGAGGCTAAGAAATGGATAAAATTTTAAGAAAGAAAATGGCGATGATTGCCGCTGCAGTAGCTACTGGGGCCGTAGGAGTTTACTTTTTCTTTCAACCTGGGAAGGAACCGGTTGAAACCGAAGATATCTTTGCAGTATCAGCAAAGGATGGTATTGAAGAAATGACCACTGAAACAGAGGCAGAACCTCTTATAATTAAAGTCGATGTTAAGGGAGCGGTACAGGCCCCTGGTATATTTACTGCAGAGGCAGGTGACAGGGTGATTGACTTGATAACGAAGGCGGGAAGTTTTACAGACAAGGCGGATAAGGATAAAGTGAATTTTGCCCAAATTGTTGAGGACCAAATGGTCATTTATGTACCCAAAATAGGTGAAGAAGGCATAGAACTTCCGGAGAATGCACCAGTCACCTCGAGCGGAACTGTAGCCACTGGAGGGGCATCTGGAGAGTCTAGGGGCCAGGTTAACTTGAACACTGCCACAAAGGAAGATTTAGAAACCCTGTCAGGGATTGGGTCATCAAAAGCGACAGCCATCCTTGAATACAGAGATACGATAGGAAAATTCAAGCAGATAGATGAATTGAAGAATGTATCAGGAATCGGTGATAAAACGTTTGAAAAATTAAAGGATTCTATTTCCGTAAAATGAATGATTGAATTCTCTACACAAATGGACAGGAAGAAGGTAAAATTGAAGAAAATCAATTTACTTTAAGTAAAAGGGGACCACAACATGAACAGGATTAGCTGGGATCAATATTTCATGGCTCAAAGCCATTTATTAGCTCTAAGAAGCACATGTACACGACTAACTGTCGGCGCAACAATCGTTAGGGATAACCGGATTATTGCAGGAGGCTACAATGGTTCGATTGCCGGGGGAACGCACTGTATTGATGATGGTTGTTATGTAATAGATAATCATTGTATTAGAACGATACATGCTGAAATGAATGCACTTTTACAATGTGCAAAATTCGGTGTGCCGACGGCAGAGGCGGAAATATATGTGACGCATTTTCCATGCCTACAATGCTGTAAATCGCTCATCCAAGCTGGAATCAAAGCTGTTTATTATGCAGAGGATTATAAAAACCATCCATATGCCATTGAATTGTTTGAGCAGGCTGGGGTCAAGACGGAAAAGGTTGAAGCAAGAGGAGCCATCGATGTATACGGGAAAGAAAAACAGGACTTTGTTCGGTCGTTGCTAGGTCAACTAGAACAATCCGGATTAGAGAAAGAAGCTGTGCTGGAGCTAGAAAAGCAGGCCAAACTGTTATTTAACAAATAATTAGACAGGGGGTTGGCATGGCAAGACAACTTCTCTTTTTAGCCGTTTCGGCCACGTTTGGCGTTTCGGCCCATTCATTTTTTAGTGTAAGGCTTTTAATCGTTATCCTTCTTTTCCTCTGTTTTATTTATTATTCAAGCGGGGGTAAATGGAAGACCCTTGTACTTCATGTGGTGATTATGGGGATTTTTATAGGGTCCGCTACTGCCTCCGAACATCGAAACATCTCTTCTTTTCAGGGAACGGAAAGTCGTTTTGTTATTACATTTACTGACCAACCGAAGATAGATGGAAATCTATTAAAAGGTTTCATCATCAGTGAACAAGGTGAACGGCTGATGCTTCGATATAAAATTGCCTCCGAACAAGAAAAGGAAAAGCTGAATCAGTATCTGCGCATCGGTTTATCTTGTCCAGCAGAGGGGGATCTGCAGGTTCCTGAAAAACACCGTAATGAAAACAGCTTCGATTATCAGCGTTATCTCCTCCAGCAAAACACCCATTGGATATTAAACGCGAGTTCTATTTCTTTTTCGAAATGCAAAGTAGGTGGAAACTCGATTGTCGTTTCAATTCGTAATTTACGGATGAGGGGCATTTCGTATATTAAAAAACACTTCCCAGAAGAATCGAGCGGATTTGTCACAGCCCTTATTTTCGGTGATCAGACGGATATCGATGAAAGTGATCTTACTAATTATCAGCGGCTTGGTCTTGTTCATTTACTGGCGATTTCGGGACTTCATGTCAGTTTTTTAACGGGGATGTTGTTTTATCTTGGCATCCGCTTCGGAGTTACTCGCGAAAAAATGATGATTGCCATTCTTATCTTTCTTCCGATTTACATCATACTTTCAGGAGCAAGCCCGTCAGTGATGAGATCATGTTTGATGGCTATGGTATTCTTTTTGCTTATGCTTTTCAAGAAGCGAATTTCAGCAGGTGCCACAATCAGTGCGGTCTATATGACGCTACTATTTTTTCAGCCTTTTATGCTCTATAATATTGGGTTTCAGCTTTCTTTCGCTGTCACCTTTTCAATCATTATGTCTTCGAGCATCTTTTTGCAGTACCCACAAAAGACATTTCAGCTTTTCATTATCAGCTCAATCTGCCAATTAGCGGCTCTCCCGATTTTACTTTTTCACTTTTTTGAAATATCTTTACTTGGTGTGCTTCTTAATGTACTGTATGTGCCTCTATACTCCATCATTTTGCTGCCTTTTTCATTAATTACTCTCTTTATCCATCTGTTACTTCCTGATTTAGTTCAACCTCTTATATCGTTATTAAACTTCATCTTCCTTCTTAGTAATAAGGCCGCTGATACTGCCTCGAATCTTCCTCTTGCCTCCATTCCGTTTGGAAAACCTCATTTCATCATGATGTTATTGCTTGTTGTTACAGTTTTAGAACTGTTCCTGACTTGGGAGAAATCTTTTAGTAAATGTAAAATCTGGTGTGGAATAATGATTTTACTTTTACTTTTTCAATATAATTTACAAAAGCTATCTCCATTCGGTGAAGTACAGGTAATTGATGTTGGACAGGGTGATTCAATTTTAATTACTCTACCGTTTAACCGTGGAAATTATTTGATTGATACTGGGGGACAAATTACGTTTCCTATGGAAATGTGGAAAAAAAAGCGAAAGTCTTATAATACGGCGGATGATATCATTATCCCGCTGTTGAAAAGTAAGGGCATCCACCATTTGGACAAGCTGATTTTAACGCATGCCGATGCAGATCATATAGGAAGTGCAAAAGAACTCATTGAAAATTTCAAAGTTAAGGAGATAGTTATTGGAGGTTGGAGTGAGGACGAATTTCGAGATAAGGACTTTGTTTCCATTGCAAGAGATAAGAGGGTTAAAGTGACAGTCGTACAAAGGGGTGAACAGTGGAAAGTAGGGGAAGCTGAGTTTTTTGTGCTAAATCCACATAAAAAAGAAGAAAATAAGAATGATTCGTCCATTGTTTTATATACAAAGTTAGGGGGATTGTCTTGGGTATTTACCGGCGATATGGAGGAAGAGGGGGAAAAGGAATTGATGGATACTTACCCACAGTTGCGGGCGCATATTTTGAAGGTTGGTCATCACGGCAGTAAGACTTCTTCCTCGCAGTCTTTTCTTGAACAATTGCAGCCGAAAGCAGCTCTTATTTCAGTTGGAAAAGAGAATAGGTACGGTCACCCACATGAACAAGTTATTGAGGCTTTGAAAGAAAATAATATCCATTTGTTAAGGACGGATGAAGATGGTTCTATTATTTACAAGTATTACAAAAGTGAAGGAACCTTTCGGAAGACTCTTCCATAGTATGTAGAAATCAAAAAGAAAGAGACTGCATCAGCAGCCTCCTTCAGGGAAAAATAAGTGCATTTTGAAAAATGAAATCAGGATCCGACTGCTTTAATGACGACAGCAATGGTGAACATGGCAGCGAAAAATACAAAAGAACCGATGAATCCCATAGCGGAATCAGCGACGTCATCAGTCTTTGATTGGACATTCTTTTCGAATTCGTTCATTGTTTACCCCTCCTATTTCTGCTAATAGTATAAAACATTACCAAAAAAAAATCTACAGGCCTCATTTCTTCATTTCCTTTACTGACAAGAGTTGTCACAAATAGTTTGGAATTATGAGGTCAAAATAAAGGTACAAACAAAGCTAGCGAAAAAGAAAAGTTCACTTTTTTGTTCTACATGAATACTTTACCCGCTTTCAAGGGAGTTTACCCGGGCCTTTCTTGAAAGTGTTCATATAGATCCGGAATTAGTCCTTTAGAGGGCTAGTTCCCTTTATAGCTTGTCAAATGGCTCATCCACCTATACCATTAGAGAAGAATACATAAAAAAGAGGCGGATTCTATTGGTATTAGACGTATGGAAAAGTATTAAAAAAGGGCAATTCGCGCCTGTTTATTTGTTATATGGAACAGAAGCTTATTTAATTAATGAAACGAAGCAACTTTTGATTGAGCATGTCCTTAACGAAGATGAAATGGATTTTAACTTTTCTCAATTTGATTTAGAAGAGACGCCGATTGAAACAGCGCTTGAGGACGTTGAAACTCTTCCTTTTATCGGGGAAAAACGCCTTGTTTTCATGCAAAATCCATTTTTTTTGACAGCTGAAAAAACGAAATCGAAAGTTGAACATAATGTAAAAAGACTAGAAGCGTATCTTGCTGACCCAGTTCCTTATTCTATTGTCGTTTTGACTGCTCCTTATGAAAAACTGGACGAACGGAAAAAGATTACCAAAGAACTGAAGCGTAAAGCGGTTCTCGTTGAAGCTAAAAAGCTTGGCGACCATGAATTAAAGGGATGGGTTAAGGAGCGTGTTGCAGCTTATTCTGTCCAAATAGATGAACCAGCCACAGAACTTTTGCTCGAACTTGCAGGAACGAATCTGATGATGTTGACAAATGAACTTGATAAAATGGCCCTTTATGTAGAAGCTGACAAACGGATTACCATTGAGGTTGTTGAAAAGTTAGTCGCTAAATCTCTAGAACAAAATATCTTCACACTTGTTGATCATGTTTTGCAGCGAAAAATGGAAAGTGCTATGACGATTTTTCATGATCTTCTCCGGCAGAATGAAGAGCCGATTAAAATCTTGAGTGTAATGGCTGGACAGGTCCGGCTTATGTATCAAGTGAAGGAGCTTTCGCGTCAAGGGTATAGTCAGCAAAAAATTGCAGGGCAATTGAAGGTGCATCCATACCGGGTAAAGCTTGCTCTAGAAAAAACGGGGAAATTCCAGGAACGTGAATTGTTGAGTATAATGAATGATTTAGCGGAAGCGGATTATAAGATGAAAACTGGTCAGGCCGATAAGGCGATCACACTTGAGTTGCTGCTTTTGAAAATTAGATAACTAAAAAAGGTGACAGAAATCCCTGTCACCTTTTTGGTGCGTAAAAAAAAACGATCCGGAAGGATCGTTTAATTTTTGTCATTATGCGTTAAGAGCGTTAAGTCTTTTCGCTAAACGAGATTTTTTACGGGCTGCCGCATTTTTATGGATTAATCCTTTAGATGCAGCTTTGTCTAATTTCACAGCAGCTGTTAAAAGAGCTTCTTTAGCAGCTTCAACGTTTTCACCAGCTAATGCAACTTCAGCATTTTTCACTGTAGTACGCATAGTTGATCTAACAGTAATGTTATGAACGCGTTTTTTGTCGTTAATTTTCACACGTTTAATAGCAGATTTAATGTTTGGCATTCCGTTCACCTCCTACAAAGAAATCGAGATTATATGAACTCGACTTTTCAAATCCATATCAAATAGCACAAGTGATATTCTATCAGACTGCTCATGAATATGCAATACTTCAGATTGAGAATCGAAAAGGAATTATAATTTCAGTAAATAAATTCATCTCGTCATAGCTCATTATACCAAAAAAATGAATAATAAAAAAGCTAAAACGACAGAATGTTTAAGAGGGACTATAGAAATTACTAGATTCGATACAATTCAAACATCAGGAGGCCGCTATGGAAAAACATTTGGACCTTAGTAAGTTCGGAATTCGGACAGATTTGGCGATTGAAGCAAAAGATATTGCTCTTGAAAATAAAGGTGTTGTTGAAGAAGTTGATGTTTCCCATATCGAAGGGGTCATAATAAAGGAAAAAGAAGTGGATGATCTGAAAATTTCCTTGGTTGAGGTCACGGCTGAGGGAGAAAAAGAGATTGGTAAAAAACAGGGTAGCTATTTGACCATTGAAGTTCAGGGTATCCGCCAACAGGATACGGACACACAGCAACGAGTGGAGAAGGTGTTTGCTGACGAGCTAGCCTACTTCTTAAAAAGGAATAAAATCACGAAAGAAAGCAGTTGTTTAGTCGTAGGCCTCGGTAATTGGAATGTAACTCCGGATGCTTTGGGGCCGGCTGTCGTCGAGAACCTGGTTGTCACAAGGCATTTGTTCGAGTTGCAACCAGAGTCTGTTAAAGAAGGTTATCGGCCGGTCAGTGCGATTTCTCCTGGTGTTATGGGGATTACAGGTATCGAGACAAGCGACATTATCAAAGGAGTCATTGAAAAAAGTAATCCTGATTTTCTTATCGTTATTGATGCCCTGGCAGCCCGTTCGATTGATCGGGTAAATTCAACGATTCAAATAACTGATACAGGCATTCATCCAGGGTCGGGTGTTGGAAATAAACGAAAGGAATTGAGTCAGGAGACACTGGGGGTTCCTGTCATAGCAATAGGAATACCTACCGTCGTTGATGCTGTATCAATTACTAGCGACTCGATTGACTATATTTTGAAGCACTTTGGCAAGGAATTGAATGAAGGGGACAGACCATCACGTTCATTGGCACCCGCTGGATTCAGTTTTGGAAAGCGTACAAAGCTGACCGAAGAGGATATGCCAGGTGAAAAGGAACGGCAAACCTTCTTGGGGATGATTGGTGTCCTTCCTGACGAAGAAAAGCGGAAATTGATTTATGAAGTTCTATCACCGCTCGGTCAAAATTTAATGGTTACACCGAAAGAAGTTGATGTATTCATTGAGGACATGGCGAATTTGATAGCCAATGGATTGAATGCAGCGTTGCATAGGTCAATTAATCAAGAAAATACTGGCTACTACACTCGCTAATTCATGTTAGTGCCCAAAAATGGTGTTCTACCCTTTCTAGCAAAGTCATAGGTATTAATAGACAAGCTATAGAGAGGGTGGAAGGATGAAAAGAAGAAATTCCCCAGGGATCATAACAGCTATTCACGGTTCAACTATAATAAAATCTTTTCTAGGTATTCTCGCCTTGCTTCTTTTTGTTTTTTCCGTCAGCGGGGTCATGACGTCTCTACGACCGGAGTATCGGATATCTTCGGATTCCGTACATACCGTAGCGAACCAATTTTCAGGGAAAATGCTGTTCTCGATGCTGGCTAATGAAAATCATTACTTTTTTAATGCCCTGCCTGAAGGTAAACAAGAATCGGTGATCGCGAATCAATTGATAAAAGTCTCGACTAACATTTCATTTGAGGACCCGCGAAGTTTACTTGGCCGGGAACTTCCTGGCTTCTCGATTTTTGATAATGAAATCCTCGTGGCTGGGGAGGGGACGAATTATACGAATATGCCGTATGAATCCTCACCGCCAGTAGACGTCCTGAATGAAGAAAGGGATGCATCCCTGCAAAACCTCGATGAGATTGAAGAACCGGAAAAAGGAGTGGCCAATCAGCCGAATCAAACGACCAATGGCCGGAAAGTGGTCGAGATTTATCATAGCCATAACCGGGAATCATATCTTCCTTATTTAAAAGGCGTGACCAATCCGGACCTGGCCTACCATTCTAAAATCAATATTACGAAACTCGGGGAACGGATGGCTGAAGATCTGGCTGATAAGGGGATTGGTTCCTCGCTCGATAAAACGGATATCACAGGAAATCTCAATAATAAAGGATTGAATTATACCAAATCCTATCAAGAATCCCGAAAGGCAGTCCAGACGGCATTGGCCAATAACAAAGATTTGGAATATCTGATTGATATCCATCGTGATTCAAAACGAAAAAAATATACGACAATTAAGCTCAAAGGTAAAGACTATGCGAAGATTGCCTTCGTGATTGGGGGCAATAACCCGAACTTCGAAAAAAATGCGGCGCTTGCCAATAAGCTTCATAAAGCTTTGGAGAAAAAATACCCAGGGATTTCACGAGGGGTTATGAAACAGGGCGGAACTAGCCATAATGGTATATATAATCAGGATTTGTCAGGAAATTCCATGCTGATTGAAATTGGCGGTGTTGATAATACTTTTGAGGAAATGTACTTAACCGTTGATGCCTTTAGCGATGTTTTCAGTGAATTTTACTGGGATGCCAAAGCAGTGGATAAAACGACTGGGGAATCGGAAGCGAAGTAATTTGAAAGGAGTTCTCTATCATGGTTCGATTTTGGTTAAAATGCACGGGGATTATACTCGTATTATTTTTAGGCGTCCTTATTGGAATGCAGCAGGCGAATGAAGGCATGAAAAAAATGAAGGGATATGAAGACCCCTCTTTGAATAGTGCATTTATTATCAACCAATCGGACCAAGGGGAGATGGAGGCGGATATCCTTGGTGAAAAAGTAACAAGCCATGATTTAGAGACGAAAAAAGAAAAGCTTGAAGAAATGAAGGCTTTCAACTTTTTCTCATCTCTTGGCAAGACTCTCGGCGAAACGATATCAGCGGCCTTTCAAGCGCTTATAAATATGATTTAAGCTTGCGCAAGAAAAGTCGAATAACTCTGTCGAAAGGCTGCATCCGAGAATTCGGAATGCAGCCTTTTTTTATCCTTGGCACTACAATGATGCTTCTTTTGTAACTATTCTGTTGAATCTTGCATTTTCTATTGATATAATAAAAAATAGTGTATTGTGTCGACTAGTGGGAGTGAACGTTATGAATAGAGAAGAAAAATTAAAAAGACAATCCAAGATTCGTAACTTTTCCATCATCGCTCATATTGATCATGGTAAATCTACATTGGCGGATCGTATCATAGAAAAAACGAACGCTATGACTCAACGTGAAATGAAGAGTCAGTTGTTAGATTCCATGGATTTAGAGCGTGAGCGTGGAATTACGATTAAATTGAATGCAATTCAATTGAAATATAAAGCGAAAGATGGCGAAGAATATATTTTCCATCTTATTGATACACCAGGGCATGTCGATTTTACGTATGAGGTTTCTCGAAGCCTTGCAGCATGTGAAGGTGCTGTCCTTGTTGTCGATGCGGCTCAGGGTATTGAGGCCCAAACGCTTGCAAACGTATATTTAGCATTGGACAACAATTTGGAAATCATCCCGGTCATCAATAAAATTGACTTGCCGAGTGCTGATCCAGAACGTGTTCGTAATGAAATCGAGGAAGTAATCGGGTTGGATGCTTCTGATGCAGTTTTGGCTTCGGCTAAAGCGGGTATCGGAATCGAGGAGATTTTGGAGCAGGTCGTTGAATTAGTGCCGGCACCACAAGGAGATCCCGAAGCACCGTTTAAGGCGCTTATTTTCGACTCGCTCTTTGATGCATATCGCGGTGTAGTTGCCTATATCCGGGTTGTTGAAGGGTCTATTAAAGTGGGCGACAAAATTAAAATGATGTCCACAGGCAAGGAATTTGATGTTACGGAATTGGGTGTATTTAATCCCAAAACACAACTGCTTGATGAACTAAACGTAGGTGATGTTGGTTTCCTTACAGCCGCTATTAAAAACGTAGGGGATACGACAGTTGGTGATACGATTACTAGCGCTGTGAATAGTGCTACAGAGCCGCTGCCAGGTTACCGGAAAATGAATCCGATGGTATATTGCGGTTTGTATCCGATTGACGCATCGAAATTCAATGATCTACGTGATGCATTAGAGAAATTGGAATTGAATGATTCAGCGCTGCAGTATGAGGCGGAATCATCGCAAGCATTAGGCTTTGGTTTCCGTTGCGGTTTCCTAGGACTTCTTCATATGGAAATCATCCAAGAGCGTATTGAACGTGAATTCAAAATTGATTTAATTACTACTGCGCCAAGTGTTATTTATGATGTCATCCAAACTGATGGAACCGTTTTGAAGGTAGATAACCCATCTAACATGCCGGATGCTCAAAAGATTGAACGCGTTGAGGAGCCATATGTAAAAGCAACAATGATGGCACCAACAGAATTTGTAGGCGCCATCATGGAAATCTGTCAGAATAAACGCGGAAACTTCATTGATATGGAATATATCGATGAGACGCGTGTAAGCATTCACTATGAAATACCATTGTCGGAAATCGTATATGATTTCTTTGATCAATTGAAATCAAATACAAGAGGCTATGCTTCATTTGATTATGAATTAATCGGCTACAAACCGTCCAAGCTTGTGAAGATGGATATTTTATTGAATGCAGAAACGGTCGATGCTTTAAGTTTCATCGTTCATAAGGACTTCGCTTATGATCGTGGTAAAGTTATTGTTGAGAAATTAAAGAAATTGATTCCGAGACAACAGTTTGAAGTTCCAATCCAAGCAGCTATTGGGCAAAAAATCGTGGCTCGTTCTTCTATTAGTGCAATGCGTAAAAACGTATTGGCTAAATGTTACGGTGGCGATATTTCCCGTAAACGTAAATTGCTTGAAAAACAAAAAGAAGGTAAAAAGCGGATGAAACAGGTAGGTTCTGTTGAAGTGCCGCAGGAAGCTTTCATGGCTGTTTTGAAAATGGATGATACGACTCCGAAAAAATAAATGATAGATAGAAAAAAGAGGGTAGAGAGGATCTAGCCTCTTTTTCTATCGACTCAATCGATTAAAGGTTGTGAACACAATGATTAAAAGTGCCTATCTCCACATACCGTTTTGTGAACATATTTGTCACTATTGTGATTTTAATAAAGTGTTTTTGCAGGGGCAGCCAGTTGACGAATATTTACGGTTGATGAAAAGAGAAATGGAAATGCAACTTGCAAAGTATCCAACAACAGGATTGAACACGGTTTTCGTCGGCGGAGGGACACCAACCTCACTTGATGAAAAACAACTTGCATTCTTATGTGAAGCAATCAATGAAACCCTTCCATTTGATTCAAAGAAGGCTGAATATACATTCGAGGCCAATCCTGGGGACCTTTCAAAAGAAAAGCTGGAGATACTATTTCATTCCGGTGTGAATAGGCTTAGCTTTGGGGTACAAAGCTTCAATGATGAATTATTAAAGCGAATTGGTCGGACACATCGGGCATCTGAAGTATATGAAACGATTCATTTGGCTCAAGAGGTTGGTTTTACAAATATCAGTATCGACTTAATTTATGGATTGCCAGGTCAAACGATGGAAGACTTCAAGGATACGCTAGATAAGGCTCTTGCACTTCAGCTTCCTCATTATTCAAGTTACTCATTAATTGTTGAGCCGAAGACGGTTTTCTATAATCAGATGAGAAGAGGAAAATTAAATCTTCCGCCTCAAGAACTTGAGGCTTCCATGTATGAACGGCTGATGGAAGAGATGGAGAAGCATGGTCTGCATCAATACGAAATCAGTAATTTTGCTCGTCCTGGATTTGAAAGCCGGCACAACTTAACATATTGGGATAATGTGGAGTATTATGGAATTGGCGCCGGAGCACACGGCTATACTGGTGGAAAAAGAGTGGCTAATCATGGGCCAGTGAAAAAGTATATTACGCCATTGATGGCGAACGAGTTACCTGTTTTAGAAGAACATCCTGTACCACTCCATGAAAAGATGGAAGAGGAGATGTTTTTAGGCCTTAGAAAAACAGAAGGAGTTTCATTGGAAATCTTCAAGAATAAATTTTCTGTTGAAATGACGGAAATTTTCGGGAAACCGCTCGGAGAAGAATCAGCGAAGGGTCTTCTTACGTTTGAAGGTGGGTTCGTCCGCTTGACTGAGCAAGGAAAATTGCTTGGTAATGAAGTGTTCCAATCGTTTTTAGGTGTTGTTGATTCCGAGTGAAGGAAATATCTTGTTATTTTATCAATAATTTAGCGGTTTTCATTGTTGACATCATAAGCTGCATTTGATAATTTATTAGTATATTAGCACTCAAAGAGACAGAGTGCTAACAGAGGTGATCCTACATGCTAACTGATCGTCAATTATTGATTCTGCAAGTGATAATCGAGGATTTTATCCATTCTGCCCAGCCAGTTGGGTCGCGAAGCTTGTCGAAGAAAGATGAAATTACGTTCAGCTCTGCCACAATCCGTAACGAAATGTCTGATCTTGAAGAATTGGGTTTTTTAGAAAAAACTCATACATCTTCTGGTAGAATACCTTCTGAAAAAGGGTATAGATATTATGTGGATCATTTACTTTCTCCTCAAGCTCCTAAAAAGAATGAAATGAAATTGTTAAAATCCGTTTTTGTAGAGCGGATCTATGAACTAGAAAAGATTGTTCAAAAGTCAGCAAAAATTCTTTCTGAACTGACGAATTATACGGCAATAGTACTAGGTCCAAAAGTCAATGAGCATAAGTTAAAAAAAATTCAGATCGTTCCATTGAGTTCGGATGCTGCAATTGCCATAATTATTACTGATACAGGTCATGTGGAAAATCGAATGATTTCCTTGCCTCCTTCTTTTGATATAAATGAAATTGAAAAGATGGTGAACATTTTAAATGCCCGATTAGTCGATGTTCCGCTTGTTGATTTAAAAGATAAGATCTATAAGGAGGTGGCTGCTCTATTAAGCCGCCACATTCATAATTATGGATCGATTGTTTCAGTTCTAGCGGATACCTTGACGGATACAAAGCCTGAAAAAATATTTTTTGGCGGTAAAACGAATATACTAAGACAGCCGGAGTTCCATGACATTGCAAAAGTCAGCACACTTTTATCGATGATTGAGCAGGAACAAGGGTTTTATGATCTTATTACTCAAAATCCAGCAGGTATCCACGTCAAGATTGGCCGTGAAAATCAAAATACGGTACTTGATGACTGCAGCTTAATTACCGCAACTTACTCAATCGGACAGGAACAAGTGGGCACATTAGCGATACTAGGTCCAACGAGAATGGAATATTCGAGAGTAATCAGTCTGCTTTCGTTTTTCTCGAAAGATTTAACGACTCTGATGACTAAACTGTATCAAAAATAGGAGCAAAGGTAATATTGTTAAGGTGGTGGGGATGTAAATTCCCCAGCCTGACTTATTACTTAAGCATAAATTGTATAACCCTTTTAGGGAGGTGAGATTGTGACAGAAAATAAAAACGAAGAACAAACATTAGAGAATGAAACAATCGAGGAAAGCGCTGCAGAAGCGGTATTCGCTGAAGAAGAAATTCCAGCGGAACAAAATCAGGAGGAAACTCCGGTTGAAAAAGATGAACTTCAATTGGCTAATGAAAAGATTGCTGAGCTACAGGCTAAAATCGAAGAAATGGATAACCGTTATCTTCGTCTGCAGGCCGATTTTGATAATTCAAGACGCCGTGCCAAGCTTGATATGGAAGCGGCTCAAAAATATAGAGTTCAAAGTATTGCTGGTGATTTAGTCGAGGCTCTTGATAATTTTGAAAGAGCGACAAAAATCGAAGCGGATAATGAACAAACAAAATCCCTGCTTCAAGGGATGGAAATGGTCTACAAAGCGATTATTGATGCATTGACTAAAGAAGGCATCGAACCAATCAGTTCGGTTGGTGAAGAATTTGATCCACGTTTACATCAAGCGGTCATGCAAGTTCAAGATGAAAACTTTGGTTCTAACATCGTTGTCGAGGAGTTCCAAAAAGGATACATTCTTAAAGACCGAGTGCTTCGTCCTGCAATGGTAAAAGTAAACGAATAATAGAAATTACATATAAATAATTGGGAGGTAGTGAAACTATGAGCAAGATTATTGGTATTGACTTAGGTACAACAAACTCTTGTGTATCTGTACTTGAAGGCGGGGAACCAAAAGTTATCCCGAATCCAGAAGGAAACCGTACAACACCGTCCGTAGTGGCATTCAAAAATGGAGAAAGACAAGTAGGGGAAGTGGCAAAACGCCAAGCAATTACAAACCCGAACACGATCATTTCTATTAAACGTCATATGGGTACTAATCATAAAGAAGTAATTGAAGGTAAAGAATACTCACCGCAGGAAGTTTCTGCAATCATCCTTCAATACTTGAAATCATATGCTGAAGAGTATCTAGGCGAAAAAGTTACAAAAGCGGTTATCACTGTACCTGCTTACTTTAATGATGCTGAACGTCAAGCAACTAAAGATGCTGGTCAAATTGCTGGTCTTGAAGTAGAACGTATTATTAACGAACCGACAGCTGCAGCACTTGCATACGGTTTAGATAAAACGGATGAAGACCAAACAATTCTTGTATTCGACCTTGGTGGCGGTACATTTGACGTATCAGTCATGGAACTTGGGGATGGCGTATTTGAAGTAAAATCCACTGCTGGTGACAACCGTCTAGGTGGAGATGATTTCGACCAAGTCATCATTGATTACCTAGTAGAAGCATTCAAGAAAGAAAATGGAGTCGATCTTTCTAAAGACAAAATGGCAGTTCAACGTTTGAAAGATGCAGCTGAAAAAGCGAAAAAAGATCTTTCAGGTGTAACTTCTACACAAATTTCATTGCCATTCATCACAGCTGGAGATGCTGGCCCGCTTCACTTAGACGTAACAATGACTAGAGCTAAATTCGATGAACTTTCTTTAAGTCTTGTGGAACGTACAATGGGACCTACTCGTCAAGCTATGAAAGATGCAGGTCTTTCAGCATCTGAAATCGATAAAGTTATCCTTGTTGGTGGATCTACGCGTATTCCTGCGGTTGTTGAAGCAATCAAAAAAGAAATCGGTCAAGAGCCAAGCAAAGGTGTTAACCCTGATGAAGTAGTAGCTATGGGTGCTGCGATTCAAGGTGGCGTATTAACTGGAGATGTTAAAGACGTTGTTCTTTTAGACGTAACTCCACTTTCACTTGGAATTGAAACAATGGGCGGAGTATTCACGAAATTAATCGACCGTAATACAACGATTCCAACAAGTAAATCACAAGTATTCTCAACAGCGGCTGATAATCAAACAGCTGTAGATATCCATGTTCTTCAAGGTGAACGTCCGATGTCAGCAGACAACAAAACACTTGGTCGTTTCCAATTGAGTGACATTCCACCGGCACCGCGCGGAATTCCACAAGTCGAAGTAACTTTCGACATTGATAAAAATGGTATTGTAAACGTTCGTGCGAAAGACCTTGGCACAAACAAAGAACAAGCAATCACAATCAAATCATCTTCAGGACTTTCTGATGAAGAAATCGACCGCATGGTACGTGAAGCAGAAGAAAATGCTGATAGTGATAAACAACGTAAAGAAGAAGTTGAACTTCGTAACGAAGCAGATCAACTAGTCTTCCAAACGGAAAAAACGCTTAAAGATCTAGAAGGTAAAGTAGACGAAGCGGAAGTAACAAAAGCAAACGAAGCGAAGGATGAACTTAAAGCAGCAATCGAGAAAAATGAGCTTGAAGAAATCCGCGTGAAAAAAGATGCACTTAACGAAATCGTTCAAGCTTTGACAATGAAGCTTTATGAAGAAGCTGCAAAAGCTCAGCAAGCTGCCCAAGAGGGTGCTGGCGAAGCAGGTGCTCAAGACGATAATGTAGTTGATGCAGAATATACAGAAGTAAACGAAGAAGAGAAAAAATAAAAAAGTGACCCTGTTGGGACGCTGATATATAGGGCAGGAATTCTGCCTGTAATTGTAGAAAAGTCAAAGTCAGGTTATCTTGGCTTTGGCTTTTTTACAATGGATGAAATCAAAGTCCAGAAGTAATGGCAGCTGGTTTTCTTTTATTCTTATAATCGCTAGTGGGGAATCATAAGAATATGGAAAAAATAGGTGCAAATTTGAGGCAGATGTCTTCTTTTACGAAAAAGTGTTCAAGCCGTTTGTACTTTTCTAGTTGATTATTATCTTCGTTCAGTGATAATATTACCTTTATGTGAATCGAATCGGGAGTGGATTTTAGATATGAGTAAACGTGATTATTATGAGGTGTTAGGCCTTTCGAAGAGTGCTTCGAAGGATGAAATCAAAAAAGCGTATCGAAAGCTCTCCAAACAATATCATCCTGATATTAATAAAGCCGAAGATGCTGCGGATAAATTCAAGGAAATTAAGGAAGCTTACGAGGTATTAAGCGACGATCAGAAAAAGGCTCATTATGACCAATTTGGACATACAGATCCAAATCAGGGCTTCGGCGGCCAGGACTTTGGCGGTTTCGGTGGCTTTGAAGATATTTTCAGTAGTTTCTTTGGTGGTGGCGGCGGACGCAGAAGAGATCCTAATGCACCGCGTCAAGGGGCTGATTTACAGTATACGATGACGCTTTCTTTTGAAGAGGCTGCATTCGGAAAAGAAACTGAAATCGAAATTCCGCGTGAAGAGAATTGTGATACATGTAAAGGATCGGGTGCTAAGCCTGGCACAAAAGTGGAGAACTGTTCACATTGTCATGGAACAGGCCAATTAAATGTTGAACAAAACACGGCATTCGGACGGATTGTGAACCGGAGAGCATGTCACCATTGTCAAGGAACAGGGAAAATCATTCCTAATAAATGTTCAACATGTGGCGGCGACGGTAAAGTTCAAAAACGTAAAAAAATCCAAGTCAAAGTGCCAGCCGGAATCGATGATGGCCAACAGCTGCGTGTATCCGGTCAAGGAGAGCCTGGAATTAATGGCGGTCCAGCTGGAGACCTTTATGTAGTGTTCCATGTTCGGAGCCATGAATTCTTCGAAAGAGATGGCGATGATATTTATTGTGAAATGCCGGTTACTTTTGCTCAGGCAGCATTAGGAGATGAAATTGAAGTTCCGACATTGCATGGTAAAGTTAAGTTGAAGATTCCTGCAGGAACACAAACAAGCACGCGTTTCCGTTTAAAAGGAAAAGGGGTACCGAATGTAAGAGGATATGGCCAGGGAGATCAGCATGTGGTCGTATTAGTGGTTACACCTAAAAAATTAAGTGAAAAACAAAAGGAGCTTCTTCGTGAGTTCAACGAAATCAGCGGACAATCAGGTATAGATGAACAAGAAGATGGCTTTTTCTCAAAGGTAAAGCGTGCTTTTAAAGATAGGTGAATACAAGTAAAAGAAGAAATTGGGAGTTGGTAGATTATGAAGTGGTCTGAATTTGCAATCCAAACAACAAATGAAGCGGTTGAACCTGTTTCAAATATTCTTCATGAGGCAGGTGCAAGCGGTGTTGTCATTGAGGATCCTCTTGAATTAGTCAAAGAACGCGAAAATGTTTTTGGCGAAATCTACCACCTAAACCCAGCTGATTATCCGGATGAAGGTGTGTTGATTAAGGCATATTTGCCGGTTAACAGCTTCCTTGGCGAAACTGTTGATGCTATTAAGGAATCAATTAATAATCTCCTTCTTTTTGATATCGATCTTGGGAAGAATGTTGTTTCAATTAGTGAAGTGAATGAAGAAGAATGGGCAACAGCCTGGAAAAAATATTATAATCCGGTCAAGATTTCTGAACGTTTTACCATTGTTCCTACATGGGAAGATTACACTCCTGTAAGCAGTGATGAATTGATCATTGAACTTGATCCTGGTATGGCTTTTGGAACAGGTACCCACCCGACAACGGTTATGTGTATCCAAGCGCTTGAACGTACAGTTAAGCCGGGTGACTTAGTTGTTGATGTAGGAACGGGTTCCGGTGTTTTAAGTATTGCAGCGGCATTATTAGAGGCGAAACAAGTTCAGTCGCTTGATTTGGATGATGTAGCTGTACAGTCCGCTAAACAAAATGTAGAACTTAACAACGTTCAAGACAGAGTTTCTGTTTCTCAAGGTAACTTGTTGGACGGCGTAAACGAACAAGCAGATGTCGTTGTAGCTAATATTTTAGCTGAAGTCATTATGCGCTTTACAGATGATGTTGCAAAAGTGGTTAAACCTGGTGGATATTTTATAGCGTCTGGGATTATCCAGCCAAAGAAACAGGATGTGAAGGATGCAATTATAGCTTCCGGATTCACAGTTGAGGAAACCATTTTGATGGAAGATTGGGTAGCAATCATCGCGAAAAGAAATGATTAAATGAAAAGTTACTCTGATTATCGTATATTTGGATAGTCAGAGTACCTTTTTTTAGCTTGAGTTTTTGCATGGCGCGCAATCGGAAAATAAGCCTCTGACTGCTAGCCTGTGAGTTTTTTTAGACTAGACGAAGTAGGTGGCAGTGTGCAACGGTATTTTCTTAACGAGGAAGACTTTAATGGTAAAACAGTGACGATATCAGGCGATGATTTTCACCATATTTCCAGGGTAATGAGAATGGAACCAGGGGAGCAAATCATCACCGTAAAAGGCAACGGAATGACTGCGGTCACGGAAATTTCTGAAATTACAAATGATGCTGTTATAGGAACCGTTATTGAATGGAAGAATGAAGAAAAGGAACTTTCGGTAAGGGTTACGATAGCGAGCGGTCTGCCTAAAGGGGATAAGTTAGAATATATCGTTCAAAAGGGTACGGAATTAGGTGCCGTTGAATTTATCCCTTTTATTGCTGCTCGTTCGGTGGTAAAATGGGACCACAAAAAGGTTGGTAAGAAATTGGAACGACTCCAGAAGATTTCAAAGGAAGCGGCCGAACAGTCCCACCGCACAGTTATCCCTGCCATCAAGGAACCGATGACGGCAGATCAGCTAGCTGAATATGCTTCTGGTTTCGATCATAGATTAATTGCCTTCGAAGAAGAAGCGAAGCGTGGAGAAACGTCTGTACTTGCTTCCGTCTTGAAAGATATTACTGCCGGACAATCGATTTTATTCGTGTTTGGTCCTGAAGGGGGCTTGGCAGAGAAGGAAATTGAAAAATTGTCGGCTGCTGGATTTGTAGCTTGTGGTCTTGGACCAAGAATATTAAGAACTGAAACAGCACCTTTATATGCACTTTCCGCTGTTTCTTATCATGTAGAACTTTTGAGGTGATGAAAAATGGCAACGGTCGCTTTCCATACATTAGGTTGTAAAGTAAATCATTATGAAACAGAAGCTATTTGGCAATTATTTAAAACAGAAGGATATGATCGTGTTGAATTTGAAAATACATCAGATGTATACGTCATCAACACTTGCACGGTAACGAATACTGGCGATAAGAAGAGCCGTCAGGTTATCCGTCGTGCAATACGTAAAAATCCGAATGCTGTTATCGCGGTAACGGGTTGTTACGCACAGACATCTCCTGCAGAGATCATGGCTATTCCAGGTGTAGATATTGTTGTTGGAACCCAGGACAGGGTTAAATTGCTTGAATACATCGAGCAGTTCAAGGTAGAACGTGAACCAATTAATGCAGTTGGAAATATAATGAAAAATCGTGTCTATGAAGAATTGGATGTACCGGCATTTACCGACCGTACCCGTGCATCACTAAAGATTCAGGAAGGCTGCAATAATTTCTGTACTTTCTGTATCATCCCTTGGGCTCGTGGTTTAATGCGTTCTCGTGATCCAAAGGAAGTCATTCATCAAGCTGAGCAACTTGTCGAGGCAGGATATAAAGAGCTTGTCTTGACGGGCATTCATACCGGTGGTTACGGAGATGACTTGAAGGATTATAATTTGGCGATGCTGCTACGTGACTTGGAAAAAGTTGATGGACTAAAGCGAATCCGTATTTCTTCGATCGAAGCCAGTCAAATTACAGATGAAATCATTGAAGTACTGACGAATTCGAAAAAGGTGGTTCGTCATTTGCATATCCCTATCCAATCAGGTTCTGATACGGTTTTAAAACGCATGAGACGTAAATATACAATGGCTTTCTTCGGTGATCGAATTGAAAAGTTAAAAGTTGCACTGCCAGGCCTTGCTGTTACATCTGATGTAATCGTAGGCTTCCCGGGTGAAACAGAAGAAGAATTTATGGAGACATATAATTTTATAGAAAAATATAAATTCTCCGAACTTCATGTCTTCCCGTATTCAAAACGGACAGGGACTCCTGCGGCACGCATGGAAGACCAAGTGGATGAAGATGTGAAAAACGAACGTGTTCACCGTCTAATTGCCTTATCGGATCAGCTGGCAAAAGAATACGCTTCTCGATTTGAGGGAGAAGTGCTTGAAGTCATTCCTGAGACAAAGTTGGAAAATGGTCTTTATGAAGGCTACTCGGATAATTACATGAAAATAGTCTTCCCGGCTACCGAGGAAATGGTTGGTGACATTGTAAAAGTGAAAATTACAAAGTCTGGCTATCCACATAGTGAAGGACAGTTCGTGACGGTTGTTAAAGATTTTCCGTTGCAGCAAGTGGCTAATATCTAAGACAGCGATTTTTTCGCTGTCTTTTTTTATCCTTTGTTTAACGTGTTTTCTTAGTACATTAGGGTAAAGACTATATATATCGTCAAAGTGGAAGAACTATGGTATGATGAGAGGTACGTACAACTGGTTTTAAATTGTTTTTAAGGAGGATTATTAAAATGTCACAAAATGTAGCAGGTTTAATTGACCACACTTTATTAAAAGCAGATGCAACGAAAGAACAAATAAAGGTATTATGTGAAGAAGCGAGAGAGTATAATTTTGCTTCAGTATGCGTAAACCCGACTTGGGTGAAGTATGCAAGTGAGCTTTTAGAAGGCTCAGAAGTAAAAGTTTGTACGGTAATTGGTTTCCCTTTAGGTGCCACTACACCGGAAACTAAAGCTTTTGAAACAAAAGACGCCATAAGTAATGGCGCACACGAAGTCGATATGGTGATCAATATTGGCGCATTAAAGGACAAGGATAATGAATTGGTAGAGCGGGATATTCGAGCTGTGATAGCGGCATCAACAGGTAAGGCTCTGTCAAAAGTAATTATTGAAACCTCTTTATTGACTGAGGAAGAAAAAGTCCGTGCTTGCGAACTTGCTGTAAAAGCGGGAACGGATTTCGTTAAAACCTCAACTGGTTTTTCAACTGGCGGTGCAACTGTTGAAGATGTCGCGCTTATGAGAAAAACAGTAGGACCAGATATCGGCGTTAAAGCTTCAGGCGGAGTTCGTAACACGAGTGATGCTCAGAAAGTGATTGAAGCGGGTGCAACAAGAATTGGAGCGAGTGCAGGTGTCTCCATCTTAAAGGGCTTAACAGCTGACTCTGATTATTAATTTATAAGCCGCATTCTTAGGAATGCGGCTTATTTTTTTATATGGGGACGATGGATCAATAAAATAAAGTTGGAAAACTGGTGTGCGAATGGTAAAACGATCAAGGAAGTCACGATATTAAAAATGACACTAGCATGCGCGAGTTGTGTACCCTTATCATCGGTGAAAAAAGCAGCTGTTCGTTCCAGGACGTCCACAAAAGGGAGAAAAGCTGCAACTCCTATTACATTTAGCCAAATATGTGCATATGCTGTAAAAGCAGCTTGTCTACCAGAACCGATGCTGGCCATGTAGCCAGTGATACAAGTGCCTATATTAGAACCGAGCATCATGACAATGGCGGGAGCGACGGATAACTCCCCGCTCATTAAAAAGCTCATGGCTATCCCTATAGTCGCGGAGCTAGAGTGAATCATTGCTGTTAACAAGATACCGGCCAATAGAGCAATACTCATATGATCCTCTATGTTGCTGATTAGAGTCTGTACCGAAGGATAGACTGCAATAGGTGTCGATAACATTTTAAAGCCACTCATCGCTGCGAAGATAGCTGAGATACCGATCAGGGACATCCCTGCGCTTCTTAATAATACTTTTGGCATTAAACAAAGAATAGCACCACTGATGACACCAGGAATTATCCATCGGTCCAAAGAAATGGTCATGAACTCTGCAGTGAAGGTAGAGCCGATATTTGTTCCTAGAATAATACCGATTGTTTGTGGGAAGGTTAAACTCCCTGCAGAAACGAGGCCGACCGTCATGACCATGACCGCTGAGCTGCTCTGGAGAATTCCTGTAAAAATGGTACCGGCAAAGAAACCTTTCCAGGGTCTATCTGTTACCTTTGAGAGGAAAGTTTTTAATGCGGCGCCGGACATATTGAACAATCCGATACGTAAAACAGCCATACCTGCTAAAAATATCGCAATGAATAATAGAAATAAAAATAGCTCATACATGACTCTCACCCCTTAATCAGCTTATGGTCCAAAGGTGGTAGACATGCTATAAAAAGGATTTCTTTGCTCTAGGATGATTGTTTAGCGAGAAATTATGACATAAACATGATAATATTCGAAATAAGTTTGATTTTATTAGTTGACCTGTTAAAGATGATATATTATAATTGTTTAGTACATGTATAACATGTTGACAACTTGAGTTAGTGTGTTGTTTTCGGAGGGAGGGAAAGAGATGTCTAAAACCGTCGTTCGTAAAAACGAATCGCTTGAAGATGCTCTTCGTCGTTTCAAACGTACTGTATCTAAAGCAGGATCGCTTCAGGAAGCTAGGAAGCGTGAATTTTATGAAAAACCAAGCGTAAAACGTAAGAAAAAGTCTGAAGCTGCAAGAAAACGTAAATTCTAAGAGAGGGTGGAAAGATGAGTCTTCTCGAGCGTTTAAATAATGATATGAAACAAGCGATGAAGAACAAGGAAAAGGACAAACTATCTGTTATTCGGATGCTGAAAGCTTCTATTCAAAACGAAGCTCTAAAGCTGAGACAAGATTTAACAGATGATGAAGAATTGACAGTGCTCTCTCGCGAATTAAAACAACGCAAAGACTCCCTCCAGGAGTTTGAAAACGCAGGTCGTTCCGATCTCGTGGATAAAGTCCGCACCGAACTAGTATACGTAGAGGCATATATGCCTGAGCAACTTTCAGAAGAAGAGATTTCTAAAATTGTTAAACAAACAATTGAAGAAGTCAATGCAACGTCCAAAGCAGATATGGGGAGAGTTATGGGAGCTTTAATGCCTAAAGTTAAAGGTAAAGCAGATGGTTCTCTAGTAAACAAATTAGTACAACAACATCTATCTTAAACTCGAAACCTAACCGCAGGCAAATTGCCTGTGGTTTTTGTGTATTAAAGGATTAGATACCTGCATTTATGCGTATATTATTGGGACAAATAGCGAGATATTATGGATATTTTCAAATTTATTTGCTTTTTTTGAAACCTTTTTCATATACATACGTAATAACTAAGGAACAGAGTAAAGGGTTGCTTCATTTGCAGGGGCCTCTTATTCAATTTTTAGTTATCGGCTGAATTTAACTGGTAAGTAGTCTTCCGAAAATCGGAGGCCGCTTACAGTGTTTAATACGGGAAAGGAGGCGTTCCGTTGAAAATTTGGCGTTATATTTCTTTGCTCTTATTTGGATTGCTGTTTACCATGTCTTCACTGATGGTACCGGCTGTTTCTGCAAAGGAGAAAATCGTTTACCATGTTCCGATTGAAGAAACGGTGGAAAAGGGACTCTCGGCTTTTTTGGAGCGTGCGTTGACAACTGCAGAAGCAGCTGGTGCAGATCTTGTCGTTTTCGAGGTGAATACCCCAGGTGGTGCTGTTGATGCGGCAGGGAAAATTGCTAAGTTACTGTCAGATTCACCAATAAAGACAGTTGCCTACGTCAATAACAGAGCTTTATCTGCAGGTGCTTATATTTCTCTGAGTGCTGATGAGATCTATATGGTTCCGAGTGCTACAATGGGATCTGCAGCTGTAATTGATTCATCAGGAAACGCTGCAGGAAAGAAAGCTCAATCTTATTGGCTTGCTGCCATGAAGACTGCTGCTGAACAAAATGGACGTGATCCCATATTTGCCCAGGCTATGGCGGATGAAGACATCGACCTTCCTGAATATGGTGCAGAAACCGGAAAGTTGCTGACATTAACAGCTGAGCAGGCTAAAAAGGCAGGCTATAGTGAAGGTACCGTCTCTGGGAAAGAAGAGCTGTATAGTTTACTTGGGGTTGAGGACGCCGATATTCGATCAATCGAAGAAAGCTTTCCTGAGAAACTTGCCCGCTTTTTGACCAATCCAATTGTCATTCCTATTTTATTAACGATAGCAGGAATCGGGATTGTGATTGAATTGTTTTCACCTGGTTTTGGAATTCCTGGTGTTATTGGGATTTCCAGTCTTATGTTGTTCTTTTATGGCCATCTTGTCGCAGGTATCACCGGGTACGAATCGTTAGCATTGTTCATTATTGGAATCATTCTTGTTCTAGTAGAATTTTTTGTCCCAGGGGGAATTATCGGGCTTCTTGGATTTACCTCGATTGTGGGAAGTTTATTCCTCGCATCAGGTGATCCAGTTCATATGACGATTTCCTTGCTAATTGCGATTACCGTATCCATTTTGGCATTCATCCTACTTGTAAAGGTGTTTGGAAAACAGATGAAATTTTTCAGGAAAATGATATTAACCGATGCAACAAAAACGGAACAAGGGTATGTGAGCAATCCGAATCGAGTGGATTTATTAGGTGTTGAAGGGAAGGCCCTTACAGATTTAAGGCCTTCAGGAACAGCTTTGATTAATGATGAAAGAGTTGATGTCGTGACTGAAGGAAGTTTTGTTTCTAAAGGTTCGTCAATCATAATTGTTAAAGTTGAAGGATCTAGGGTTGTCGTCCGGGAAATTCCGGAATCAAATTAAAAGAACAGGAAGGATGAATAATTAAGTGATAACTTCAGGAACGATTTTTATAGTACTGGCAGTGATTGCTGCTATCATCGTATTGGCAGTATTTTTCACATTCGTACCAGTAATGTTATGGATTTCCGCTTTAGCGGCAGGAGTTAAAATCAGTATATTTACATTAGTGGGTATGAGGCTTCGTCGAGTTATACCGAGCAGAGTTGTCAATCCTCTTATCAAAGCCCATAAGGCTGGAATTAATGTTTCAACGAATCAATTGGAAAGCCATTACCTTGCAGGAGGTAATGTCGATCGCGTCGTGAATGCATTAATTGCTGCAGAACGTGCGAATATCGTTTTACCTTTTGAAAGAGGTGCGGCTATTGATCTTGCTGGTCGTGATGTACTGCAAGCCGTTCAAATGAGCGTTAATCCAAAAGTAATCGAAACTCCGTTCATCTCTGGTGTAGCGATGAATGGGATTGAAGTAAAAGCAAAGGCAAGAATTACAGTTCGTGCCAATATTGAACGTCTTGTCGGTGGTGCCGGTGAAGAGACGATCATTGCCCGTGTAGGGGAAGGGATCGTATCAACAATTGGTGCTTCGGAAATGCACACAGATGTACTGGAAAATCCTGATTTGATTTCAAGAACAGTATTATCAAAAGGGTTGGATTCAGGAACAGCATTTGAAATTCTCTCCATTGATATCGCTGAAGTGGATATCGGGAAAAACATCGGGGCTATCTTGCAAACTGACCAAGCCGAAGCGGATAAGAAAATTGCCCAGGCAAAAGCAGAAGAACGCCGTGCCATGGCTGTTGCGCTTGAACAGGAAATGGTTGCCCGCGTTCAAGAAATGCGAGCGAAGGTTGTCCAATCTGAAGCGGAAGTTCCATTGGCGATGGCAGATGCACTGAAAAGTGGAAACCTTGGAGTGATGGATTATATGAATATCCAAAATATCACGGCTGATACGGATATGCGTGATTCCATCAGTAAAATATCCGACAATCCAAAAGATAACAACAATAACAATAATTAGATCAGGGAAGGGAGGTCTTTAAATGGGAGATTTTATTGATTTCTTTCTCAAGAACCCATTCCTTATCATAGTCTTGATCGGTATGTTAACGTCCATGTTAGGAAGAAAAAAGCAGACGCAGCAAAATGATGATCCTAATAATCCTCCGAAAAAGAAATGGCAGGAGGTCATACGGGAGCTTCAAGGTGAAGTGTCGCAAGATAATCCGCAAGGACCTGCCCCGGCTCCGGATAGGAAAGTCGAACAGCAGGCAACTCAAGCTGTTCAAGTTATCGATGAGACGAAAACCGAAGCTAATAAAAGGATTGCTGAGCTTAGGCGACTGCAGCAGAAATACGATCAAGAGCGTTTGTATCAAAAAGCAAAGGCTGATCAAATTACATCAGCGATTACAGATAACAGCAGTTCAGTCTATCGGAAAGGTCCATCTTATGGCAAAAAGCAGCTGATTGATGGAATTATCATGTCAGAGGTGTTGGGCCCGCCAAGGGCAAAGCGCAGTCTGCAGAGGTCAAGAAGATAAACTGATAGGGATCTGTTTGCAGTATGTCTTTGATGCAATAAAAAAATAGACTTTTGTTCCTTTATAATTTTGTGCTAGAACCCTCTTTCATTTCATACATTGAGATGAAAGGGGGTTCTTTTTTATGGCTCGTAATTGGGGAAAAAAAATGAAACAGCTTATGACCAAAACAATGGACCTTCCGCAAGATGTCATGATGGACCTGCCGCGAATTACTATGATCGGGCAATTACATATTTATATTGAAAATCATCGTGGCTTATTAGCTTTTACTGACAGCGAAGTACGATTGATGCTGAAAAATGGTCAGCTGCTAATAAAGGGAACAGCCTTTGTCATTAAGACCATTTTGCCGGAAGAAATCATGCTCGAAGGCAAGATTGACAAGGTATATTTTATCAATGAATGATCCCGGGAGGTCTCCATGAAAAACCAATGGACAAACTATTATACAGGCTATGTTAAAGTGAAGGCTTATGGCAGAGGTGCGGAACGGTTGATTAACATGCTGACAAGGAGAGGGCTTCATATCTGGGATGTGAAGCGTGTTGGAAGTGAATCTTTAATTTTTCATATGGATGTTAGGGATATTCCAAAGCTCCGTCAGGTTATACGCAAAAGTGACTGCAAAGTAAAGTTCATGCAGGGAAAAGGCGTTCCGTTCCTATTGAAGAGAGTTATGAAAAATAGCGGGTTTTTGGCTGGGCTAATTGCCTTCCTGCTTTGCATTTTTGTACTTTCCAATATGGTTTGGGGCATTGAAGTGCAAGATGCAAAGCCGGCAACCGAGCATGCCATCAGAAAAGAGTTGGACAAGATGGGAGTGAAAATTGGCAAAGTGCAATTTTTTGTTGATGATGTGGATACAATCCAGCGTAAACTTTCTGATCGGATTGGCGCATTAACATGGGTGGGAGTGGAACTGAAGGGGACGACTTACCATTTTAGAGTTGTTGAAAAACGGCAGCCGAAAGAAATCGAGAAAACTTCACCACAGAATTTGGTAGCTTCGAAAAAAGCAATAATCACTGATTTGTTCGTGGAAAAAGGACAATCTATAGTAAATGTTAATGATTATGTCGGCAAAGGACAGCTTCTTGTTTCAGGTGTAATTGGAAAAGAAGACAAGCCGGAAATTGTATCAGCCCAGGGAGTAATAAAAGGGAAAACCTGGTATAAAGCGGAAGTGAAAGTTCCATTGGAAACTAAATTTTCTGTTTTAAACGGAAATGAAACGAGTAAGCACTTTTTAAAAATGAGTGGCTTTTCTTTGCCAATCTGGGGATTCAAAGATCCGGGATATGAGAAGCAGGTAAAAGAAACGACTGTGAGGCCTTTTCACTTTCTTCAATGGGAACTGCCTATTTCCTATAAAGTTATAACCTTAAGGAGCAAAGAGGATATTGTCAGAAGTTACACGAAGGAAGAAGCGATAAAGGAAGGTAAAAAAATGGCCCGAGCTGATTTGAAAAAGCTGCTCGATGAGGAAGATGAAATCGTGGGAGAAAAAATTTTGCACGAAAGCATAGAGAATGGTAAAGTTAAATTATCTATACATTACCAAGTTATTGAAGATATAGCGATTGGACAACCAATCATTCAAGGAGACTAACGAATGGCAGATGACGTGAAAGTAATTAAGCTAGAAATAGAATCACCTAATGAAGCAATTGCTTTATTGGGCAATGGAGATTCAAATGTAAAAGTGCTTGAAGAAGAGCTTGGTATTTCAGTTATTACCCGAGGTGAAGCAATTAGTGTTGCCGGAGAAATCGAGCGGGTAACAATGGGACAGGAAATATTGAAGGCACTATTAACAGTAATTAGAAAAGGAATTACAATCAGTTCCCGGGATGTTCTATATGCAATTGAATTGGCTAGAAAAGGCACCTTGGAATATTTCGGTGAATTATATGAAGAGGAAATCGCTAAAACGGCTAAAGGGAAATCCATTAAAGTCAAAACAATCGGACAGAGATACTATATTCAAGCTATAAAGAAGCACGACTTAGTATTTGGAATTGGGCCTGCTGGAACCGGGAAGACCTATCTTGCTGTAGTGATGGCGATTAATGCATTGAAGAACGGCCATGTTAAAAGAATTATCTTGACTCGACCTGCTGTTGAAGCGGGTGAAAGCCTAGGGTTCCTGCCAGGAGATCTGAAGGAAAAAGTAGATCCGTACCTACGGCCGTTATATGACGCCCTACATGACCTTCTGGGGATGGAACAAACCCAAAGGATGATAGAGCGTGGAACGATTGAAATTGCTCCTCTTGCCTATATGAGGGGACGTACGCTTGAAGATGCATTTGTCATCTTGGATGAGGCACAAAATACGACTGAAGCCCAAATGAAGATGTTCTTGACTCGGCTTGGATTCGGTTCAAAGATGGTCATTACGGGAGATCGTACACAGATTGACCTTCCCAAAGGAATGAAGTCCGGTTTGGTTCGGGTTGAAGAAATCTTGAAAAATGTTAAAGGTCTTTCATTTGTTTATTTTGAACAAAGTGATGTAGTAAGACATCCGCTTGTAGCCAAAATCATTACCGCTTACGAGCAGGCAAAGGAATAATAAAAAATCCGCCAATTCAACTCGGCGGATTTTTCGTGCTGTGTGTAGTGTATGTATTTTTTTTAACAAAAAGTAGAAATAGAACGGAAGAAGCTTTACATTTATCATAACAAGGTGAAAATTAACAAGAAAACTGTTATGATTTTACATATCTAGAGTATTACATCACTTTCTTATAGGAGGACCTTCCTTGAATCGTATCCAGAAATTTTTCACTAAAATAAAGGGGCTATTGGTCCATCGTTTTTTTCAAGTACTGTTGTTTATGATACTTGGTTTGTTTGCTTATGGATTAATGTTTTCCAATGTCAAACCGGAAAAAGTCCATGTAGAGCTATTTAAGCCGGCAGAACAAACCATTCGTTCAACCAAGACTGTAGAAGATACATATAAGACCGAACAAGAAAAAGAAGAGATTTCAAAACAAGTGGCGGATGTCTATACATTAAAAAAAGAATACGCCAAAAATAAAGTCGATCTGATTTCATCCATTTTTGATTCGGCAATTGAGGTGAATAAAGAATCAGATCCTGAAGGAGATAACAAAAAAGAGGAAGGGAAGGAAAATAAAAAGGAAATAATAAAAACCGATGCCCAGAAGGTTTCCATTTTAAAAGAAAAATTGACAGATGAAGTCAATAGAAATATTGAGGAATCTGTTTTCCTTGCTTTAGTACAGGCGGATGAAGATGAGTTGAAAATAGCAAAAGATTCAACGATTACGGCTGTTAATAATGTGATGAGCTCACGAATTGCGGCCAGTGATGTCGAAAATGCCAAGAAAAAGGTTGTAGAAGAATTAGGGTATATGAGCATTAATAGCGATATGAAAAAAGCCTCTAATTCCCTTGCACGCACGGCGATCATCCAAAATGTGTTTTTTGATAAGGATAAAACCGAGGAGCAACGCAGGAAAGCGATCGAAAGCGTAGAGCCTATTAGAATTCTTCAGGGGCAGATTATCGTTGAAGAAAATCAGTTAGTAGACCGGGATGTGTATAGGCAACTTGAACTGGCAGGTTTTTTAAGTACAGAGTCTACCATTTATCCTTATGTTGGCCTACTGCTATTTATCCTTTTAACTTTTGGCGCTTTTTATTACTTTTTTTACTTTTCAATTTCCAAACGGGATAACAAGTATAATCAGTTATTGATCTTCAGTCTTGTCTTTATCCTTTCAATGGCAACTATGAAAACTGTCAGCGTTTTAGCAGATCTTAAAAATTCGAATTTGGAATACATTTTCCCAGGTGCCATGGCGGCGATGCTAATAAAGATTTTATTAAATGATAAGTTAGCTGTAGCAATGATAATTTTATTAGGTTCGTATGGTACGATTATATTTAATGGAGATACACCTGGAAATCTAGATTTCACAATGGGACTTTATATTATTTTCGGGGGTTTGGCGGCAATCATTATATTATCGCGCCCCAATTTCAAATCAAAGGTTTTGATTGCAGGACTTCTGATGTCTGTAATCAATATGGCATTTGTATTTTCGCTTATCTTTATAATGGACGGGCATTATACTAAAATGGAGTATTTGTACTTTGCTGCTGCTGCCATAGGATCAGGGGTCGGTTCAGCTGTTTTGACAATGGGACTGTTACCGTTTTTTGAGGCAGGTTTCGGGATCTTATCATCGATGAAGCTAATCGAACTTTCAAATCCAAACCACCCTTTACTGCGAAAAATTTTAATTGAAGCGCCAGGAACCTACCATCACAGTGTAATGGTGGCCAATTTAGCGGAATCAGCTTGTGAAGCTATTGGATCAAATGGATTGCTTGCAAGGGTCGGCAGTTATTATCATGATATAGGCAAGACGAAACGTCCGCACTTTTTCATCGAGAATCAGATGAATGCAGAAAACCCGCATGATCGACTGCAGCCGGAAACAAGTAGGGATATCATCATTGCCCATGCCGTTGATGGTGGAGAGATGTTGCGCAGTCATAAATTCCCCAAAGAGATTGTGGATATTGCGGAGCAGCATCACGGGACAACTTTATTGAAATTTTTCTATCATAAGGCAAAGAAACAGGATGATACGACCGTTGAAGCCTGTTACCGTTACCCAGGACCGAGGGCGAAAATGAAGGAAGTCGCTGTCATAGGGATTGCTGATAGTGTAGAGGCAGCAGTGAGATCGATGCAGCACCCTACACCAGAGAAGATTGAAGAGCTGGTAAGTTTTATTATTCAGGACCGAATTCAAGACGGTCAATTTGATGAATGTGACATTACTATGAGAGAATTAAGTATCGTGAAGCATTCCTTATGTGAATCGCTTAATGGTATCTTCCACTCCAGGATTGAATATCCGGAGCCGGATAAATTAGGACAGAAGGTGAAAGAATGATGTTAGCAATCGATTTAATGGATGAAACGAACGAAGTTACGGAAAAAGCCCAGCAACTTGTTGAAAGTATTCTGCAATTTGCGGCTAAAAATGAAAATATCGAAGAAGATACGGAGCTGTCTGTCACTTTTGTAGATAATAATAGAATTCAGGAAATCAATAAAAAATATCGCCATAAAGATGCACCAACCGATGTCATTTCCTTTGCACTGGAAGAGATGGGTGAAGATGAAATGGAAATTATCGGTGCGGAAATGCCTCGTATGCTTGGTGATATTATCATTTCCATTGAGCGTACAAAAGAGCAAGCAGAAGAATACGGACATTCTTTTGACCGTGAACTTGGGTTTTTAGCTCTTCATGGTTTTCTTCATTTACTAGGCTTTGATCACATGAATGAAGAAGATGAAAAAGTGATGTTTACTAAACAAAAGGAGATCTTGGAAGAATATGGACTTTCAAGAGAAGGGTAAAAAAAAGTATCCTTTAATAAAAAGCTTCTCTTTTGCCTGTCAGGGAATTTTGGAAGCAGTTCGAACAGAGCGTAATATAAAGATTCATTTTGTGTTAACAGTAATCATCGTATTCTTTGGTTGGTATTTTTCATTGGATGGGATGGAATGGCTGTTCATTTTGGCGGCCATTGCTGGTACGATTACGTTAGAGCTTGTAAATTCAGCTATTGAAAGGGTTGTAGACTTGGTAACAGACCAAATCCATCCTCTTGCTAAGCAGGCAAAAGATATTGCAGCGGGAGCTGTATTCATATATGCTATATTTTCTATAATAGTTGGATTGATTATCTTTTTGCCGAAGTTTGGTTTATAGGTGGTTGAAATGGTATCCAATTTGAAAGGAAGATGTGAATTGAATACGAATGAATTGATTGAGGAAGCTAAAAAAGCAAGGGAAAAGGCTTATGTACCTTATTCGAAATTTAAAGTAGGGGCTGCTTTATTAACCGCCGATGGTAAAGTTTATCATGGGTGCAATATAGAAAATGCTGCATACAGTATGTGCAATTGCGCCGAAAGAACTGCTTTATTCAGCGCCTATGCCCATAATGATAAGAAGTTCACAAAACTAGCAGTCGTGGCAGATACTGATCGTCCTGTTTCCCCATGCGGAGCGTGCAGGCAGGTTATATCAGAACTATGTGAACAAGATATGACGGTTGTTTTAACCAACTTAAATGGGGATATTAAAGAACTAACAGTACAGGAATTGCTTCCAGGAGCTTTTTCACCGGAGGATTTAAATGAATAAACTATTCGACGAAACACAAGTAAAAGGTTACAAATCAGGTTTTATTTCGATTATAGGCCGACCTAATGTTGGCAAGAGTACATTTTTGAACCGGGTTATCGGTCAAAAAATTGCCATAATGAGCGATAAACCGCAAACAACGAGAAATAAGGTTCAAGGTGTACTTACGCAAAACGATTCACAAATGATATTCATTGATACACCAGGTATTCATAAGCCGAAGCATAAGCTTGGCGACTTTATGATGAAGGTAGCAACAAATACATTGAAAGAGGTGGATTTGATTCTGTTCATGATAAATGCGACAGAAGGATACGGACGTGGTGATGAGTTTATCATTGAAAAATTACAAACCGTAAAAACACCTGTTTTCCTTGTAGTTAACAAGATTGATGCTATGCATCCTGATGATTTACTTCCAATTATTGAAAAATATCAAAAGCTTTATCCGTTCGCGGCCGTCGTTCCAATCTCAGCGCTTGAAGGTAATAATGTCGATACACTGCTTGAACAAATCAAGGAGCATCTTCCTGAAGGTCCACAGTTTTATCCAGCTGACCAGGTAACCGATCATCCTGAACGTTTTATTATTTCCGAATTGGTCCGTGAAAAAGTACTTCACCTGACGCGGGAGGAAATTCCCCATTCAGTGGCTGTTGTTATCGATTCAATAAAAAAAATGGATAACAGTGATACGATTAATGTTATGGCAACGATTGTGGTAGAACGTGATTCACAAAAAGGTATTGTCATTGGTAAGCAAGGGAAAATGTTGAAAGAAGTCGGTAGCCGTGCGAGGGTTGACATCGAGAATTTATTAGGCTCGAAAGTATTCCTGGAACTATGGGTGAAGGTACAGAAGGATTGGCGTAACAAAGCGAGCCAACTTCGCGATTATGGTTTTAATGAGAGCGAGTATTAATTAACAAAATTTACGCTTCATGAAAGTGTGGAAAACGGTCAAGCTAATCATATGGTCGGATATTTATATTGCTAGTTAAAATTGAAAGGTGGGCTTTATATGTTGGATTTTACCTGGGAGTTATTTAGTGAAACAGGTAATGTGGACACCTATTTGCTGTTTAAGGAGATAGAAGTCGAAAGACAGGAAAGACCCTTAGTATTGAGTGAAGAGCTAGCAGATATTGATTTTCCTGTTTCATAAGTTAGTCTTGGCAAGCATGGGTGGTGTCTTGGTATGCTCCAAAAATGTGAAGGCATTGTCATAAGACGGACTGCATATGGAGAAAACAACAAAATTATTACTATTTATACCCGTGAGCTAGGGAAAATTGGAGTTATGGCTAGAGGAGCCAGTAAACCTAATAGCAGGCTTGCTGCCGTCACCCAACTTTTTTGCTCCGGGTATTTCCTTGTTTCTACATCAAGCGGACTCGGAAGCCTTCAGCAAGGAGAAATGGTCGACTCGCTTCGTTTTATAAGGGAGGATCTTTTTGCCACTGCATATGCTTCATACATTGTTGAATTGGTTGATAAAAGCGTAGATGATAAGAAACCAAATCCTTATCTGTTTGAATTGCTTTCGCAAACCTTGCATTACATAAACGAAGAATATGACGCGGAGGTTTTGAAATTTATTTTCGAAATGAAGATGCTGCCCGTCAATGGGATTAACCCTGTACTAAATCAATGTGCTGTTTGTGGTGAAACAGAAGGGGAATTCTCCTTCTCGCTACGGGAAGGTGGTTTTATTTGTCACCGCTGTCTGGGAAAAGACCAATATCACTATAAAATTTCACCCGCAGCCGTTAAATTGCTGCGAATATTTTATTATTTGGATTTATCAAGGCTCGGAAACATTTCGGTTAAGCCTGAAACGAAAAAAGAACTGCAGAAAATCATTGATGCTTATTATGAAGAGTATTCAGGTCTCCATTTAAAATCAAAAAAGTTTTTAAAACAGATTGATACGATGAAAGATATGTTTTAAGATTTGACCTATTGACATTCCAGGCTTGATTGTATAAAATTCTAATCATTAAAATAAGAAGATTGCGTTGATGGAAAAGAGTATCTGTCATTCTCCATAAAAAGCGAACCCGGGATGGTGAAAGCCGGGATATGGATTTACAGGGAAGGCGTTCCGGAGCATGTAGCTTTGAAAAGAGGCCGGTTTATTAACGGCAATTAGGGTGGAACCGCGGGTATACTCTCGTCCCTATGCATTTCGCATAGAGACGGGAGTTTTTTGTTTGCAAAAATGCGAAAGAATAAAAATGAATGGGCCGGTAAGACACTTGAATTAATTGGTGAAATGCATGTCTGGCCAATAAAGGATTCAATTTTACTGGTAAATTTGCTCCCGTCCTTAATTCATTAAGATGCGTTTTAAATAATCTGGAGGTGTACGATGAATATTCAAAATATGATTTTAACTTTACAAAAGCATTGGTCTGAACAAGGCTGCATATTAATGAATGCTTATGATGTCGAGAAAGGGGCAGGGACGATGAGCCCTTATACGTTCCTTAGAGCTATTGGACCTGAACCGTGGAGTGTTGCATATGTAGAGCCATCCCGCCGTCCAGCAGACGGTCGTTATGGAGAGAATCCTAACCGTCTCTATCAGCATCATCAATTCCAAGTGATCATGAAGCCATCACCAGACAATATCCAAGAGCTGTATTTGGATTCATTACGCGCTTTAGGTATTAATCCACTTGAGCATGATATTCGCTTTGTAGAAGATAACTGGGAAAACCCATCATTAGGTTGTGCTGGTCTCGGCTGGGAAGTTTGGCTTGATGGAATGGAAATTACACAATTTACGTATTTCCAACAGGTAGGCGGCCTTGAGTGTAAGCCGGTTTCCGTGGAAATTACATATGGAATCGAGCGTTTGGCTTCTTACATTCAGGAAAAAGAAAATGTGTTTGATCTAGAATGGACAGAAGGATTTACAGTACGGGATATTTTTGGACAGCCGGAATACGAGCATTCAAAATATACGTTTGAAACATCCGACCTTGATATGTTATTTCAACTTTTCACGATGTATGAAAAGGAAGCACATCGCCAAATGGAAGAAGGGCTTGTACATCCTGCCTATGATTATGTTTTAAAATGTTCACATACATTTAATCTTTTGGATGCAAAAGGTGCGATTTCAGTAACGGAAAGAACGGGATATATAGCCCGCTGCCGTAACTTAGCACGTAAGGTTGCCAAAACCTTCTATGAAGAGCGGGAGAAATTAGGCTTCCCGATTCTGAAAGTGAAAGGGGAAAATACAAATGAGCAAGCGTGATTTGTTATTGGAAATTGGATTGGAAGAGATGCCGGCTCGTTTTGTGACAGCGTCCATGAAACAGTTGTCAGATAAAGTACAGAAATGGCTAACGGAAAAAGCAATTGAATTCGGAGCGGTTGAAGCTTTTTCCACACCAAGACGTTTGGCCATATTGGTAAAAGACGTATCAGAATCACAAAAAGATATCGAAGAAGAAGCAAAAGGACCAGCAAAAAAAATTGCTTTGGACAGTGAAGGTAACTGGTCAAAAGCTGCATTGGGATTTGTTAGAGGCCAAGGAATGACCGCTGAGGATATTTATTTTAAAGAACTTAAGGGTGTTGAATATGCCCATGTAAATAAGTTCATTAAAGGACAACCGACAGCCCAGCTTTTATCTGAGCTACAGGAAATTATTACAGGCATGACGTTCCCGAAAAATATGCGTTGGGCCAACCAAGATCTTCGTTTCGTCCGTCCGATTAAGTGGCTAATTGCATTATTCGGCAACGAAGTAGTGCCATTTTCCATAGCTGATGTTGAAACAGGTCGTGAAACAAAGGGACATCGTTTCCTAGGAGAAGTCGCAATAATAGAGGCTCCTGAACAATACGAAGCAACGTTAAAAGAACAGTTTGTCATGGCTAATCCAGATGAACGGCGTAATGTTATTTTAGACCAGATTAAAAGACTAGAGCAGGAAAAAGGCTGGATTATCCCAGTTGATGAAGAGCTGCTTGAAGAAGTCAATAATTTGGTTGAGTACCCAACGGTGTTATTTGGCCAATTTGAAGAAGAATTCCTTGAACTTCCAGCTGAAGTTTTGATCACTTCAATGAAGGAGCACCAACGTTATTTTCCAGTTAAAGATCAAGACGGCAAGTTACTTGCTTTCTTTGTAACCGTTCGTAATGGCGATGACCGTCATCTAGAAAAGGTATCTAAAGGAAATGAAAAAGTGTTACGTGCCCGTTTATCGGATGCGGCATTCTTCTTTAAAGAAGATCAGAAAAAAGAGATAGCAGATGCTTTGAAAAAGCTCGACAGCATCGTTTATCATGAAGAAATAGGCACCTTGGCTGAGAAAACTGCCCGAGTAATAGCGGTGACAGGCGTTCTGGCGGATGCCTTGAATTTAAAGGCAGAAAAGGAACTGGCGCTACGTGCAGCCGAAATTGCTAAATTTGATTTAGTAAGCCATATGGTTTATGAATTCCCTGAATTACAAGGGTATATGGGTGAGAAGTATGCGCTTCTAAAAGGAGAAGCAAAAGAAGTAGCAGCTGCAATCAATGAACACTACATGCCAAGACATGCGGATGACAATGTACCGCCTTCTGTTATTGGAGCAGTTGTAAGTATAGCCGAAAAAATTGATACACTCGCATCATTCTTTGCTATTGGCGTCATTCCAACCGGCTCACAGGATCCATACGCATTGAGAAGACAGGCAAGTGGTGTTGTTCAAATTTTAGCGGAGAAAAAATGGAATATCTCTTTAGAAGAGCTTATCACTCTAGGACTTAAAGGACTAGAATCAAAAGGCCTTCTAAAACGTGATTTGGAAGAAGTAAAAGCAGACATGTTTACCTTCTTTAAAGCACGGGTTAAACATTTACTTCAAGAACAGCAGATTCGTTATGATTTAATTGATGCGGTTCTGATCGACGAGATTGGGTTTATTCACTCTTTAGTAGAGCGTGCTCATGTATTGGATGCGAAAAAAGATGAAGCAGGCTTTAAAGAAAGCCTAGAAGCGTTAAGTCGCGTTATGAATATTGCTGTGAAGTGTGACCATAAAGTGACAGTTGACCCGAATGCTTTTGAAAATGAGCAGGAAAAAGAGCTTTATGAAAAATATCAAACAGTAGCATTGCGATATGCTGAATCTAAAAATGAGAAAGAGCGTTTTGAACAGCTTATCTCGCTTCAAACGGAAATAGAGTCATATTTCGAGAATACAATGGTCATGGCAGATGATGAAGCAATCCGTAATAACCGCTTATCACTAATGAAGGAAATTAGCGATTTAGTTTCAGGTTTTGCGGCTATGAATAAAATTATCCTTTCATAATTGAAAGGATTCATAGAAATCGGAGACACTTTATAAAGGTTTCCGATTTCTTAAAATATTAAATGGTCAATAAATAGGACAAACATGCTTTTATTAAATAATATGGTATATAATTATTAAATGAATAACTTTTGTTACTTTACTCTGCGAAAGCAGTGGGGTGGTGATTATAATCCAATTGAATAAGCGTCAAGAGCATATTTTACAAATTGTAAAAGAAAATGGACCAATTACAGGAGAACATATTGCCGATAGACTGAACCTTACAAGAGCGACACTTCGTCCTGATCTTGCTATCTTAACGATGGCAGGCTTTCTTGATGCGAGGCCGCGTGTCGGGTATTTTTATACAGGCAGGTCAGGGACGCAGCTTTTGACAGATAGTTTGAACCATCTTTATGTACGAGACTATCAATCAATTCCTGTCGTTGTTGATGAAGGCATTTCCGTATATGATGCAATCGTCATGATGTTTTTAGAAGATGTCGGTACCATGTTTGTTGTCGATAAGCATGCTTTGCTAGTTGGTGTCTTATCAAGGAAAGACTTGTTGCGTGCTAGTATAGGTAAACAAGAGCTTAACTCCATTCCAGTCAATATTATTATGACTAGGATGCCCAATATTACAATGTGTTCAAAAGAAGACTTAATGATTGATGTTGCAAAAAAATTGATTGATAAACAAATCGACTCATTACCGGTTGTCAAAGAAACAGAAAAAGGCTATGAAGTAATTGGAAGAATTACGAAAACCAATATAACAAAAGCATTCGTAGCTTTAGCTGATGAAGGCTATTAGGGGGCTTGCAAAAGGAATGACGGAGAATATGAACGGTTCTATTATATATGTTGTATCGGATTCAGTGGGGGAAACAGCGGAATTGGTTACAAAAGCAGCCGCAAGCCAGTTCTCGGGATCTGCTTTTTCCATAAAACGAATTCCGTATATTGAAGATGAACAAAACGTGGATGAAGTAATTTCACTGGCTAAATTAGATGGAGCAATCATCGCCTATACCCTTGTGAAACCAACTATTAGAGCTTACATGAAAGCACAGGTCGAAAAAGAAAATCTGTCTGCTTATGACATTTTAGGGCCGCTCATGGACATCCTTCAGAAAAGAGCGCCAAAAGGACCGCTTAATGAGCCTGGTCTCGTTAGAAAGCTTGATGATGATTATTTCAAGCGAGTCGAAGCCATTGAATTTGCTGTAAAATATGATGATGGGCGGGATCCCCGTGGTATTTTACGAGCGGATATTGTCCTTGTAGGTGTATCACGTACTTCAAAAACACCTCTATCACAATATTTGGCCCATAAACGCTATAAAGTGGCTAATGTACCTTTAGTGCCTGAAGTGGAACCACCAGAAGAATTATTCCTGGTCCCACCTGAAAAATGTATTGGTTTAAAGATCAGTCCGGAAAAGCTGAACCATATTCGTAAAGAGCGATTAAAGTCCCTGGGACTTAATGATCATGCTATTTACGCGAATGTGGAACGGATTAAAGAAGAGTTGACTTACTTTGATACAATCATTTCGAGGTTGAATTGTCCAATCATTGATGTTACGAATAAAGCTGTTGAAGAAACAGCCAATTTGATTATCAATATCCTTCAAAACAAAAATCGTTGATAGGTGGATATATTTAATTCTTAAATTAAGGTAAACCAAAATGTGAGCTAGACACTTTAAGTGTCAGCTCACATTTTAATGCTGAGAGAATTTTAGGGGATCGTAAACAAAATAGTGAATGATTACATAAATTACCTTATTTTTACAACTGAAAACCCATCGATTTGTATAAAATAAGAATCCGAATTTAAATGTTGGCATCTTCTAATCAAATAGACTATAATAAAAAATTGTGAGAAAAAAGTAATCTTAAGGTTTAGACTTAATTAATAAGGAATAAACTAAAGGTTAATGAGAAGTCAAGGTTTTTATCATAAAATAATTCGACATGTTCCGTATAATTTTAAATTGGCTGACTCTGAACCAAGGTAAAAGCAGCATTGTAACTTTACTAAGAAGGGATTACTTGAAGTAAAAGGTTGGTCTTTTAGAGAATATTCTCTGACCTGTGCTGAAAGTTACACTATATCTCGATAAAGTTTAGGGGAGAAAAAGGATTATGCAGAAAGATGTAGAATTAAAAGGTATGAATAATAAACCAACTATACACGTCGATGCCGATGCATGTCCGGTAAAAGACGAGATTCTTCATTGTGCACGATTGCACGATGTCGAAGTCTGTTTTGTTGCGTCATATAAAAATATGATGAACAACCCTGAAGGTAAATGGGTATATGTCGATGCGGACAAAGAAGCGGCCGATCTTTATATAGTAAATTCAGTAAAAAAGGGTGATATCGTTGTAACTTCAGATATTGGATTGGCTGGAACCCTGCTTCCAAAAAGCGTTTATGTTCTTTCACCGAGGGGAAAAGAATACACAGACGAGAATATTTCTATGCTCCTAGATATGCGTTATCAGTCAGCGAAACTCCGCAGGCAAGGTAAACATACGAAAGGGCCGAAAGCATTCACAAAGGAAGATCGAACATGTTTTACAAATAAATTTTTGAAAACTTTGTCGAATTTTGCAGGGAATTAGAAATCTGTATCGAATTAGAAACTATCACCAAAATTGCAAGGTGGAAAAATGACAAATGGCCGTATAGAAGACGAGAAAATAAACCAAATTCGTGAAGCTGTTGACATTGTTGATTTAATTGGAGAATATGTCCAGCTGAAGAAGCAAGGGCGAAATTATTTTGGCCTTTGTCCTTTTCATGGTGAAAACTCGCCGTCGTTTTCCGTTTCAGCGGAAAAGCAAATCTTTCACTGTTTCGGTTGTGGGGCAGGCGGGAATATTTTCACTTTCTTAATGGATATAGAAGGCTACAATTTTGTGGAATCTGCGAAAGTTTTAGCTGAAAAAGGAAATGTTCCTTTAGATGTTGAAATAAATAAGGACTCCCAGCGTTCTAACATGCCTGCTGGCTCGCAGCAAATGTATGAAGCGCATGAATTGTTGCGAAAGTTTTACCACCACCTTCTCGTAAATACGAAGGAGGGTCAAGAAGCTCTTGAATATCTTCTTGAACGTGGATTTACAGAAGAAACAATAGAAAAGTTCCAAATTGGTTACTCATTGGATTCATGGGATTTTGTCTCCAAGTTTCTTTTAAAACGTGGGTTTCCAGCGGAATTTATGGAGCAAGCAGGGCTAATTATTTTCAGGGAAAAAGACGAGTCATATTTTGACCGTTTCAGAAATAGAGTCATGTTTCCAATTATGGATCACCAAGGAAATACGATTGCGTTTTCGGGAAGAGCAATGGGGGACGATGAGCCCAAATATTTGAATAGTCCCGAAACACCAATCTTCAATAAAAGTAAAACTTTATATAATTTTCATCATGCAAGACCTCACATAAGAAAGAAAGAACAAGCAGTTATTTTTGAAGGCTTTGCCGATTGTATTTCAGCTGTCCGTGCTGGTGTAGAGAATTCGGTCGCTACTATGGGGACCGCCCTAACCGATCAGCATATCCAGCTGTTAAAGAGAAATACTGATCAGATACTAATCTGCTATGATTCGGACTCTGCGGGATTGAATGCGGCAAACCGTGCAGTTAATATGTTGCAGGACAACGATTTTACAGTTAAGGTCGCGCTGATGCCTGATAACTTGGACCCCGATGACTACATAAAGGAATTCGGTGAAAAAAGCTTTGTTTCTGAAGTAATAGGGGCCAGTTTAACCTACATGGCATTCAAAATGCATTATTTACGACGAGGAAAAAACGTAAATAATGAAGGAGATCGAATTCAATATATCGAAGAAGTTCTTAGAGAAATTTCGCGATTGCCCAATGCTGTGGAGCGGGATCATTATCTCCGGCAGTTATCCTCTGAATTTTCTCTATCATTGGATGCGTTGGAACAGCAGCAGCGACAGGTGTTTTTTGCAGAACGAAAGAAGGGGACACTGCCGCCGCCTGCAATACAAAAGAAAATGACCCTGCAATATGAGCATAAGTTAAAGCCAGCTCACCATAATGCTGAAACTAAGTTAATTGCCCATATGCTGAAAAGCAGGGATATGACTTTCAAAATTCAGCAGTTGCTTGGGCAAACAGTCTTTCATGTAGATGAACATCAGGCAATCATCACCTATTTATATGCGTTCTATGAAGATGGACACGAGCCGGATACAAGCTTTTTCCTTACTTATTTACCGGATCCAAACTTGAGAAGGATCGTTTCGGAAATAGAAATGATGTCAGTGAATGAGGAAGTTACCGAAAAAGAACTGACCGATTGTATAAATCAAGTGTTGAAATATGAAAAGTTGTTAAAGATAAAAGAAAAACAAGTTGAAGAAAAAGATGCAGTGAGACGCAGTGATTATGTAACTGCTGCACAAATTGCCATGGAAATCATTAAATTGCGTAAATTGTTGTAGTAAGTTGTTTAGGTGTAAGTCTGGAAGGAGGGGAACTAATGGCTGAAAAACCAGCACGTTCCAAACAAGTTGATAATGAATTTAGCCTTGAGCAGGTGAAAGAAAAATTAATAGAGCTAGGTAAAAAACGGGGCTCTTTAACTTTAGAAAAAATCGCAGAAAAAATTGGCGGTTTTGAGTTAGATTCCGATCAAATGGATGAGTTCTATGAGGTGTTAACTGAAAACGGAGTCGAAATACTCACTGATGGTGAGGAAGACGAAGATGAAGATGATCCCGATGAGAAGAAACTTGCAAAAGAAGAAGAGTTTGACTTAAATGATTTAAGTGTTCCTCCTGGCGTAAAGATTAATGACCCAGTCCGTATGTATTTAAAGGAAATTGGTCGCGTTGACCTTTTATCAGCCGAAGAGGAAATCTCTTTAGCGAAGCGAATTGAAGAAGGGGATGAAGAAGCCAAGCGTCGTTTAGCTGAAGCCAACCTGCGTCTAGTTGTCAGTATTGCTAAGCGCTATGTTGGACGCGGCATGCTCTTCCTTGACCTTATTCAAGAAGGTAATATGGGACTTATCAAAGCGGTAGAAAAATTTGATTACCGCAAGGGATACAAATTTAGTACGTATGCAACATGGTGGATTCGCCAGGCCATTACTCGTGCAATTGCTGACCAAGCAAGAACGATTCGAATCCCGGTCCATATGGTTGAGACCATCAATAAATTAATCCGTGTTCAAAGGCAGCTTCTTCAGGATCTAGGACGTGAACCATCACCAGAAGAAATTGCAGAGGATATGGATTTAACTCCGGAAAAAGTTCGTGAAATCTTGAAAATAGCTCAGGAGCCTGTTTCCTTGGAAACACCAATCGGTGAAGAAGATGATTCCCACTTAGGTGACTTCATTGAAGATCAGGACGCGACTTCTCCGTCTGAACATGCTGCATATGAACTATTGAAAGAACAGCTTGAAGACGTTTTAGACACCCTGACAGACCGTGAAGAAAATGTCTTGAGACTTCGCTTTGGACTTGATGACGGCCGTACACGGACGCTTGAAGAGGTAGGTAAAGTGTTTGGAGTTACCCGCGAGCGTATCCGTCAAATTGAAGCGAAAGCATTACGTAAGCTGAGACACCCAAGTCGCAGCAAACGCTTGAAAGACTTTTTAGAATAAAAATAAATATGCCCTTTGAGTCACTCTTTGAATGCCCAGCGTTCAGGAGTGGCTTTTTTTTATGCAATTAAATGTAAAAATATACATATAAGAACAATATTTATGTATTTATCTATATAGTGGAGACGAGATTCAGTGCATCTAATAATATTAAATCATCTGTTAATAGGAACATAGGTAGCCACTGATGGTGTATCACAGCATATACGAGCGTTCTCCGTTGTACCGATCACAATGTTAAAATCAATCTTAAATGAATGGCTTTATTAGCCGATATAAAGAACAAACCGACATGAGGATGTGTATTCATGGATGAGACGAGAAAGAGAATTATCATTCAAGAAATTAACTCCTGGAAAGAAAGTAGAATGATTCCGGAGCAATATTGTAATTACTTACTTGCATTATACTGTCAAGGCGAATTACCACCTGCTTATTCGAATAAAACCGGAACCGATAAAAAAGACATTCTTTCCGGGCTGATAATGGGAGCCTTTTTTGTATTTATTGTATTTTTGAATTATTTTACTGAAATACCCATAAGAATGCAAATTGCTGTGACAACTATTTCTATCATCATCTTTGGGTTTTTAGTTAGCCGCTGTATTATTAAAAAGTTCGTTTTTCAATTGACGTTAATAGAAATGGCATTATTAATGCTTTTACATACAGTAAAATTGATTGAATTAGTTGCTCCTGGCAGAGAAAGTATTCTTTATACTAGTTTGTTTATCCACTGCGGGCTCTGGATTTTAATAGGAAAAAAACTAAAGCTGCTCTATTTCTCCATATCGGGGTGCCTAGGAGTTATTATCACTCTTTACTTTTTATTAATATAATTAAAATGGACAATAAAGTGTTTTAATAGAAATTTTAGGGTATTATGGAATATATATATATAAAAGATGAAACTGTCTGGAAATATACATAAGTTTTTGACAATTTTAAGAAATTATATAATATCTTCTATTTTTGGGCTTTTACTTGAAACTCTTTTCAAGTAAAATAATATATAGTTGTTTGTATATAATATTAAATATGGTAGTTTTAGGTTCTACATAGGGGAGGAAATACTATGAATCGCAATCCAGTAATGCCTTTTATTATTATCATGGTTTTTGGTATTGGACTTATGTTTTTACTTTCGTTTAAAGGTTTGGGTGATGCCAAAGATCTTGCTAAGGAAAAAGAGGGCGGCGCAAAGACAGAAGAAACAGAAAGTGCCTCAGCATCACCTGAAGACATCTATAAGCAGAACTGTATCTCTTGTCATGGTGATGCCTATCAAGGTGGTGTCGGTCCAGCTCTAAAAGGAGTTGGCGATCGTCTATCAGTAGACGAAGTTAAAGATGTAATTACTAATGGACGAGGTGCCATGCCACCAGGTTTAGTCGAAGAGCAAAACATTGATGCCATGGCCGAGTATATTCATGGGCTGAAATAATTTATGAAAACTGACTCAAAAAATCGTTGGAAAGCGAGATTTTCGAGTCAGTTTTTCTTTTATTCCGCAAAATAAAGACTCCAACGAAGGAAGTCTTCCTTTGTCTAGTGATTGAGAGAGAGCCATATTTCTCTCGTTCTGTAATTTTTCCATAGAACTTGTTATAATCGAATGGGAAACTAAACTATGTAAGACATTATTTGAGTTAAGAGAGTTGATAATATGAATCATGAAAAACTATCGATGAGATTAGAACGTATTGCCATACATATACCAAAAGGAAGCATTCTTGCAGATATTGGGTCAGACCATGCTTACTTGCCTTGCTATGCAGTGAGTAATGGACTGTGTGACCAGGCTATAGCCGGGGAGGTTGTAGAGGGACCATATCAGTCAGCTCGCAAGCAAGTGGCTATAACAGGGCTTCAGGACAAGATTGTGGTCCGTAAAGGAGATGGACTTGAGGTGTTGAATCCTGATGAAGCTACATGCATTACGATTGCAGGCATGGGCGGGACATTAATCTCAAGTATCTTGGAAAGTGGAAAAGAAAAACTGGGTAGGGCAGAAAGGCTTATCCTTCAGCCAAATGTTGGTGCAGCAAATGTTCGTAACTGGCTAATCGATAACGGCTGGGCATTAACTGGAGAAGAAATTCTCGAGGAAGATGGAAAAATCTACGAAATCCTGATTGCTGAAAAGGGGGACCCGCTTGAACCTTATCCTGTAAATAAGCAAATTGGCCTCATGTTTGGGCCGTTCTTGACAAAGCAATTCAGTGACACTTTCAAAAAGAAATGGCAGCTTGAGAAAAGACATTTGGAAAGAATCATCGAACAATTGGATGAAAGCGGTCGAAGCGGTTTAGAATCGAAGCGTAATGAATTAGAAGCTCAAATTTCTGTAATTGAGGAGGTGCTTAAAGGGTGAAGACAGCAAATGGTTTTCAAATCATTGAGATGTTTGAACAGTTCTCCCCAAAGCAATATGCGATGGAGGGAGATCCAATCGGATTACATGTAGGACAATTGAATAAGCCGGTTACAAAAGTGATGATTGCCCTAGATGTGCTAGAAGAGGTTGTGGACGAAGCAATAGAATGTGGCGTGGAACTAATCATTGCCCATCATCCCCTTATTTACCGTCCATTGAAGAAAATAGATACAGCGGTTGCTGGCGGACGTATTATAGAAAAGCTGATCAAACATGATATTGCTGTTTATGCTGCACATACTAATTTGGATGTTGCTAAGGGCGGGGTAAATGATTTACTAGCCGATGCTCTTCAATTACAGAATACAGAGGTACTTATTCCTACTCATGAAACAGCTCTAAAGAAACTGGTCGTGTATGTACCTAAGGCTGATGAACAAAAGATAAGAGAAGCCTTAGGTAAGGCGGGAGCAGGAGCAATCGGAAATTACAGCTATTGTTCGTTTTCGGGGGAAGGAACTGGACGATTTTTACCAGGCGAAGGCAGTGAACCTGCAATTGGCTCACAAGGAAAGCTTGAATCGGTTGCTGAAGTGCGGGTTGAAACGATATTTCCTGCTAATATCGAGAAGAAAGTACTTTCTGCGATGATAAAAGCCCATCCATATGAAGAAGTAGCTTACGATATTTATAAGCTGGAGAACAAAGGAGAATCACTTGGATTAGGTAAAATTGGTGTACTTGCAGAAGAAATGTCACTTGAGCAATTTTCCGAACATGTGAAACAAACACTAGAAGTTGATAAGGTACGTGTCGTTGGAGATTTGCATAGTCCGATAAAAAAAGTAGCAGTGCTGGGTGGAGACGGAAATAAATACTTTACGACCGCAAAATTTAAGGGCGCTGATGTGTATGTTACAGGTGATATGTATTATCATACGGCCCATGACGCGATGATGATTGGTTTGAATATTGTGGACCCTGGCCACAATGTTGAAAAAGTGATGAAAAAAGGCGTTGCGCGGATCCTTAAAGAAATGTGTCGCGAAAGAAACTTCGATGTAGAGTTCATTCCATCCGAGTTAGATACTGACCCTTTTCAATTTATTTAAACAAACGAAAAAAGGCAACCACTACGGCTGCCTTTTTTTGAAAATTATTTTTTTACTTTGATTTTAGGTAAAATTTTATGCAATGGTGTTTTCTTTTCCGTATTCCAGGTTAATTCATTATTTGGTTCATATTGCTCTAAAAATGCAATAACTTCTTTTGTAATCGGTGTTGGTGTAGATGCACCGGAAGTAACAGCAACCGTTTCTGCATCTTTTAGCCACTCGAGGTTTAGCTCGGAAATGTCAGCGATGCGATAAGCGGGTGTACTGGCAATTTCTTGGGACACTTGTGCAAGACGGTTAGAGTTGTTACTTTTCGGATCACCGACAACGATTAAAACATCGGCTTCTCCAGCTTGCTGGGCAACTGCTTCTTGACGTACCTGTGTCGCTAAACAGATTTCCTTATGGACTTCAGCGTGTGGAAACTTTTCTTTAACCTTATCCATGATATCCAATACGTCCCATTGGCTCATGGTGGTTTGATTGGTCACAATTATCTTTTCACTATTCAAAGTTAAGGCATCAACATCTTCATCCTTTTGAACCAGGTGAACGATATCGGGGGCAACTCCAACTGCGCCCTCTGGTTCCGGGTGGCCTTTTTTGCCGATATAGATAATTTGATACCCTTCAGCTTCTTTTTCCCGTATTAAGTCATGTGTCGCGGTAACATCAGGGCAAGTAGCATCAAGGGTAACTAGCCCTTTTTTCTCAGCAATCTTCCGAATTTCAGGAGAAACACCGTGAGCAGTAAAGATAACGGTTCCGCTATCCACTTGTTCGATGATTTCGTTACGGTTACTGCCATCTAACGTGATGATTCCTTCTTCTTCAAAAGCATCAGTTACATGTTTGTTATGAACGATCATACCTAAAATATAAATAGGGCGTGGCAAGGTTTTATCTAAAGCCGCATTTCGGGCGATGACCATGGCGTCGACAACGCCATAACAATAGCCGCGCGGGGAAATTTTAATCACTTTCATCTATGTGTCCTCCTTCAAAGGCAAGAAACTCTCACTATTTATACCTTTCTATTATATAAGACCATAGATGATTTTACAAAACATCCTATTTGCCTAAAATTAGCTTTTCGAACTTTAAATATAAAGCTTAGGGCCAGAAGACTTTACCCTTGTTGTTTCAGGACGAACTTTAGGGACTGGTTTTTCAGGTATAACAGTTTCTTGTTTAGTTGTATCCGCCTTTACCTCATTGGTTTTTGGTGACTCATCCTTTGCTTTTGTTTCAACTTCGCTTTTACCTTCTGATTTCACTGTATCATCACTGGATGTTATGCTTCGGAAAACCTTCCACATGGACGGCAAGTTTTTAATAACTGGGCCATATTGCTCTACCATTGGGGTGAATTGTTCAGCTGCCTGCAGCACTTTTTGCGTGTTGTTGAGCATATTGTTCAGGGAATCAGGGTTTTTTAAAGTCTCTAAAATCCCACCTCCACTACTTCTTGAAGAGTTTTGGTTGCTTTTAGAAGCAGCAGCTGGCGCAAATAAGTTTGGGGAAGCTGCACCCTGTTTGGACTTACCCAGAATTCTTGATAGCAATCCTTCTTTCTTCGCAGGAGGCTGCTCCTGCCTCTGTGGCTTATTGAATGGGCCTCGGAAACCTTGAGGTACTTGAGGTCTATTTTGTGCAACAGGCCGCCGCATCTGTTGAAAAGAGTTTGGAATTTGCTGCTGGGGTCCTCTAAATGGTCCGGGTGGCTGCGGCATTCTCCGGGCATTAGGTGGTTGAAAACCGGGTCTGGGTGGCTGAAAACCGGGTCTGGGTGGTTGATTTCTACCTGGGAACATAGGTTTCACCTCCTCTAAGTTTATATGCTGGTGTTTTCTTCTATATAAATTATGCAGTTCAACAAAAAAGGTTTGAGGAAAGAATGAATGGGCTGTTGTGAAGTAACCGGAAAGAAGGTAAGATGGTAACGGTAGTCTTTTAGCTCCATGTCTGCGGGGGATACGCTATGGCCAGGACAGGGGCTTTTCGTTTGCAAGAGTCCAATTAAAGAGAACTAACCAAGGCGCTTGCGCTTTTTGTATAATCTGGCTTCAGCGCCTAGCTCGTTGTGAAAAAGATGATGGACCTGATAAGGCAAAAAGCGCCTTATAGATCAATCCCTATTTTCTTCACGAGCTAACCAAGGCGCTTGCGCTTTTTGTATAAAATTTATTATAATAACAGGACATGTCTATTGACTGACAAGGATAAAGGAGTTTTTTGATGAAACAAAACCAATTTGAACGATTTAATTTGAAAAGCTACATTCTAGATGCGGTTCGTACTTTAGGGTTCGATAAGCCAACGGAAATTCAAGAACGCGTGCTTCCGTCGCTTTTAAAGGGAAGTAGCTTAATAGGACAGTCGCAGACAGGTACAGGAAAGACACATTCCTATTTGCTGCCAATTATGAACAGGCTTGATGCTGGTAAAAATGAAGTTCAAGCGATTATTTCCGCACCAACCCGTGAGTTAGCGAACCAAATCTACAAAGAAGCTTTGAAAATTGCGGACCATTTCCCTGAGGATGAGCAGATTCAAGTCCGTTGCTTTATTGGTGGTACTGATAAACAGCGTATGATTGATAAATTAAAGACACAGCCACAACTGGTTATTGGGACTCCTGGTAGGATTAAGGATTTGGTAGAAGCTCAGGCCTTACAAGTGTATACAGCAAAAATGCTGGTAGTGGATGAAGCTGACCTTATGCTTGACATGGGATTCCTTGAAGATGTCGATTTATTTGCATCCCGTATGGCTGAAAAAATTCAAATGCTTGTTTTCTCGGCAACTATACCAGAAAAATTAAAGCCATTTTTGAATAAATATATGGAGAATCCGAAATATGTTCAAGTGAACCCTAAACAGGCGACTGCTGCAAAAATTGAACATGTCTTAGTCCCGCTCCGCCATCGTAACAGAGAGCAGTTACTGCATGATATCATTGTTCGTTATAATCCTTATTTGGCGATTGTTTTCACAAACACCAAAAAAATGGCGGATCATGTGGCTAATTCCTTGATTGAAAAAGGGTTGAATGTCGGTCGTATTCACGGAGATTTAACACCTCGTGAGCGTAAAAAAATGATGAAGCAGATCAAAGATTTGGAATATCAATTTATTGTTGCGACAGATTTAGCTTCGCGTGGAATCGATATTGAAGGTGTCAGTCATATCATTAACTATGAATTGCCATCAGATCTGGACTTTTATATCCATAGAACAGGTAGAACAGCTCGCGCAGGATATTCAGGTATCGCCGCAACAATCTATGATACATCTGATGAAGATTCATTGAACCGTCTTGAAAAGATGGGAATCGAATTTCGTGATGCCGATATCCAAAACGGCGATTGGGTTGATATAGAAGAGCGTAATAAACGGAAAAACCGTAAGAAACAAAAATCTGATATTGATGTTAAAGCAAGTAGGCATGTTAAGAAGCCAACTAAAGTTAAGCCTGGTTACAAGAAGAAAATTCAACGTGATGTGGAAAACTTTAAAAAACGTGAACGTCGTATACAGAGAAAGAAATAAGGGAGTAATCAAATGCTGAAGATTGGATCGCATGTTTCAATGAGCGGGAAAAATATGCTTCTTGCTGCGAGTCAAGAAGCGGTTTTATACGGCTCCAACACATTCATGATTTATACGGGAGCCCCTCAAAATACAAGACGTAAAAAAATCGAGGATTTAAATATCGAAGCCGGTAGATTGCATATGGAGGAAAATGGAATGAGTGATATCGTGGTCCATGCCCCCTATATCATCAACATCGGAAATACGACGAATCCAGCCACATATGAGCTGGGAGTCAACTTTTTACGTAGTGAAATCGACCGGACAGAAGCGTTAGGTGCAAGACAGATTGTTCTTCATCCAGGTGCACATGTTGGTGCAGGCAGTGAACTCGGAATCAAGAGAATCATCGAAGGCTTAAACGAAGTGCTCTCTGCTGATGATAAAGTTCAAATTGCCCTTGAAACGATGGCAGGTAAAGGAACTGAATGTGGCCGTTCTTTCGAAGAGTTAGCGATGATCATCGATGGTGTAACCCATAATGATAAGTTATCGATATGCTTCGATACATGCCATACTCATGATGCTGGATATAATATCGTCGAGGATTTCGATGGTGTACTAAATGAATTTGATAAACTAGTCGGTATTAACCGCATCAAGGTCCTTCATATCAATGACAGCAAAAACGAACGCGGTATGCGTAAAGACCGCCATGAAAATATTGGTTTTGGCCATATTGGTTTTAATGCGTTGAATTATATTGTCCACCATCCGCAATTAAACGATGTTTCGAAAATACTGGAAACACCTTATGTAGGAGAAGACAAGAAAGACAAAAAGGCACCTTATAAATTTGAAATTGATATGTTTAAGAACAATCAATTCGAAGAAGATTTATTGGAAAAAATCAAGTTGCAAAAATAATAATGTATGAAAGGGCGATTCATCGAAATAACGATGAATCGTCCTTTCATTTTACTTTCAATGTGAACAAACGCCTAGATAACTAAGACAGACAGTCAGCAGAGTATTTAGAAATTGGAAGTAAGATTGTTGAAGAGGGTTTCAATTTCCCTTGCTGTGCTGGCTCCGGCTACATTAGTAATTTGACCAAGAACGTTCTGTCTTTGACGTATATCAAAAATGTTAATGTTTTTACCTGCTAGAAGTGCGCTGATATCTTGTGCTTGTTTTTGAGTTAGTGAAACATTGTGCTGCCTCGCAAGGGAAAGTAGTTCATCGGGTCGTATATGGTTAATTTTATGATTGACCATCATTTCAAATAATTTCAAACGATCTCCTCCTTTTTTAAAACATATGAAGAAGGAAGCTGTATTTGAACTTGAAACTTTGTTTGATGCTCGAGAAATTGATGTAAATAATGAATTTTGGTCTTTCAGGGCGAAAAAGCTCTTGATTAGAGGGCTGGATTCTTTACATCTGAACTTCTTTGATTTATACTAACGATTGTTAATCGTAATGATTCTTAAAAAAAAGGTGATCTCTTTGGATAATGTAGTAAACCCAATTGTTAAATTAGAAGATATATCTTACAAATATACAAAAGATCTAGTGTTGGAGCATGTTTCTCTTGAAATTCCTAAAGGGGCTTTTTTAGCAATTGTCGGACCAAATGGATCCGGTAAGTCCACACTTTTGAAGTTACTACTTGGTTTGTTGAAGCTCCAAAAAGGAAAAATTGAAATATTTGGGGAAGATATACGACGCTTTAAAGATTGGCAAAAGGTCGGGTTTGTTTCTCAAAAGGCGAACTCCTTTAACTCAGGATTTCCTGCTACGGTGTTTGAAGTGGTTCAAAGCGGTTTGACTAAAAAAATCGGTTTATTTAAATTTGCAAGCAAAGATGACAAGCTCAAGGTAAAGAAAGCTTTGGAATCTGTGGACATGTTCGATTATCAGAATCGCAATATTGGTGAATTATCCGGAGGCCAGCAGCAGAGGGTGTTCATTGCCCGTTCACTAGTCAGTGAGCCCGAATTGATGATTCTGGATGAACCTACGGTCGGAGTGGATTCAAAGAACGTTCACCAATTTTACGAAATGCTGGAAATGTTAAATGAAAAATTAGGAATTACCCTAATTTTAGTCACTCATGATGTTGGTACGGTGACCGATAAAGTCACACATGTCGCCTGCTTGAATAAAAAGCTTCATTTTCATGGGGATGCCTGTGAATATAATGATTTGGATGAGGGAGAACTGTCGTCAATTTATGGGCACGGCGTCCAATTGTTAAATCATAATCATTAAAATGTTTTGGAGGATAGCCCAATGATATCGGGGATATTGCAATTTGAATTTTTGCAGAACGCTTTTTTGACTGGAATCATCATCGGAGCGATTGCGCCATTGGTAGGCGTTTTTGTCGTGGTAAGACGGATGTCAATGATTTCCGATGCACTCAGTCATGTAGCACTTGCTGGAATAGCATGTAGTTTATTGCTTCAGAAGAGCTTTCTATCACTTGCTGGATTGAATCCGCTATATATAGGGATGGCTTTTTCGGTTGGAGGTTCTTTATTTATTGAAAAATTAAGAGGAGTGTACAAGCATTACCAAGAACTTGCCATCCCAATCATTATGTCCGGAGGCATGGGTCTTAGTGTAATTTTTATTTCAATTGCTAATGGTTTCAATACGGATTTATATGGATATTTATTCGGAAGTGTCAGTGCAGTCAGCCGTTCAGATTTGTATGTCATTTTGGCAGTGGGGATAGTAGTTGCCTTGATGCTTACCCTATTGTATAAAGAATTATTTCTGTTATCATTTGATGAAGAACATGCGAAAGCATCTGGTATACCTTATAAAGCGATTCATTTTATTTTTATTGTCATGGTAGCATTGGTCATTGCAGCTTCAATGAAGATTGTTGGAATATTGCTAGTATCCTCACTCATGACTCTGCCGGTAGCAGCTAGCCTCCGCTTTGCGAAGGGTTTTAAGCAGATGATTGTTTATTCCGTATTATTCGGTGAAATTTCCGTCATCGGCGGATTATTTTTATCATACAACCTTAATCTCGCTCCAGGTGGTACAATTGTTATAATCGCTGTGCTAATTCTCATCTTATCAATTTTGTTTGATAAGTGGAAAAATCGATAGATGGGGTGATGTTTTGAACGTAACAACTGCCATGCAATTACTAAAAGATAAAGGCTTTAAACATACAGGAAAGAGAGAAGAAATGCTTCAGCTTTTCTCTTCCAGTGATAAATATTTAACCGCTAAAGATGTGTTGGAGAATATGAAGCAGGACTATCCAGGCTTAAGCTTTGATACGATTTACCGTAATCTGTCCTTGTTTGTCGAACTCGGCATCTTTGAGGCGACAGAGTTGGAAGGAGAAAAGCATTTTCGCTATACATGCGGACATTCTTCACACCATCACCACTTCATCTGTTTGAATTGCGGTAAAACGAAAGAAATTGAATTGTGCCCGATGCAAGAACTTCAGGAAAGTTTGAAGGACTATGATGTTTCAGGCCATAAATTTGAAATTTATGGACGCTGTCCTGCATGTAGTGTTTCTGTTGAAGCGTAAAAACCATTGACTTCAGTCAATGGTTTTTCTTTTTATTTAATAGTAACGGGCTTTTCTGCCATCCAATTAGTCACCCAGTGAGAGGCTTCTTGCCAATTGTTGACTCGAATCACACTATCTGGCACAGGATCTTGGTTATAAGGGGTATTAAATAAAATTACGGGTATTTTACATTCTTCAGAAATAGCTACCGCATTATCATGCTTGTCCTCCAAAAAGAGATCGACGGCAAATTTTTTGGCTGTAGCAACTTTATCATGTGAACCTACCAATTCTAGGTGGTTATAAATGACCTTATTCGTTAAAAACCAATTCTTTGTTACATCCAGCAGACGCGTGCTTCTGGCACTGATAAAAAATAAGTCAGCTTGGTCTGTCCACTTTTCCAATACATCTTTTGCTCCCTCAGCCAATATAGATTCGGAATAAATGAGAGGCTCGGTTTCTATGAACCATTTGGTGAAGTCTTCCTTTGGTACATTCACAAAAGGGAATAAGTCATACTCGGTGATATCTTCATAAGCTAAATTCAGCTGAAAAGCTTTATTTAAATAGGGGACCATGGTATCAGGTCTTGTAACAGTCCCGTCTATATCAATACCAAAACGTTTTTTCATGATGAATCTCTCCTCATTTTCAATACTTGTAATAGTGTATCATATACCAACTTAGCAATGGAAAAAAACCATATTTATTTCCAAGACATGAAACCTTTTTCACGGTGGTTTCTATAGATTTTACATACACTATAAATGCTCCTACAAATGAAAGTGAGGGATGCACGAATGGAAAAAGATCAATACTCCAGTATTGGCGATGAGATGCAATCGAAAGAGGAAAGTGTACCTGCCGTTGTAGATGATCAACATCATGAACGTTATTATAATGAGGATACAGCTGCAGATGACAGGCGATATGAAAATCGGGAGTCTACTGTAAAGGCGGATAACCGCTATCGTGAAGAAACTTCTGCTGAAATATCAACACCGCCTCAGCGAAGAGGATATAATGACGAGTCAGTTGATTCTGAAGATAGAACTTCAAGTGGAAACGTTGTTGGGGTTATATCCTTAATCATCTCCATTATATCGTTATTTATGATGCCCTTCATCTTAGGGGCTGTGGGGATTATTGTTGGTATTTTTGCTCGCAGTCGAGGATCGAAAATGGGTACATGGGCCATAGTTATAGGTGCAGTCTCCATCATTGTCGGCATATTTATTTTGCCGTTCTTTTAAAGGAGCATAAGCTAGCCTTCGATGTCGTTTTCATGGCATTGAAGGCGCTTTTTTTTTGAAATCAACACAAATTTTATGCATAAGACTTTTCTAAAGGCGGTTGCAATTAGTTAGTGCATTATTAGAAAGAAAAAAGTCCCGAAAATAAAATTCGAGACTTTTTTCTTTCTTTTTATTTAGTTAATGCTGCAGCAGCAGCTTCAGCTCTTTGTTTTTCATAGTACTCTTCAGCGATTTTGTCAATTTCCTTTTTCAGTTCCTCGACCATCGTTTCTTCAGGCACTTTACGTACTATTTGACCTTTTCTAAACAGTAAACCTTCACCACGTGCTCCGGCAATGCCGATATCAGCCTCACGAGCTTCACCAGGACCGTTTACCGCACAACCAAGAACAGATACCTTAATAGGTGCTTTAATCGTCTGGATGTACTCTTCGACTTCATTAGCGATTGAGATTAAATCAATTTCGATACGTCCGCATGTAGGACAAGAAATTAAAGTAGCCATGTTAGAAGCAAGTCCAAATACTTTTAGAAGCTCCCTGGCTACTTTCACTTCTTCGACAGGATCAGCACTTAAGGAAACACGCATTGTGCTTCCGATACCTTGGCTTAGGATGGCACCTAGTCCGGCAGCACTTTTTACAGTTCCAGAGAACAGTGTACCTGATTCCGTAATCCCCAGGTGTAGAGGATAATCGAATGCTTTTGAAGCTTTTTCATATGCTTCGATGGCTAAATTCACATCAGAAGCCTTCATGGAAACGATGATGTCATGGAAATCGTGATCTTCAAGGATCTTGATATGGTGTAAGGCACTTTCAACCATGCCATCGGCAGTTGGGTATCCATATTTATCGAGGATCTTCTTCTCGAGAGAACCAGCATTGACTCCAATACGAATCGGAATTCCTTTTGCTTTCGCAGCTTTAACAACTGCTTCAACTTTTTCACGTCGTCCGATGTTACCAGGATTAATCCTGATTTTATCTGCTCCGCCTTCTATTGCTTTAAGTGCCAGCTTATAATCAAAATGAATATCAACTACAAGTGGGATGTTTATCCGTTTTTTTATTTCAGGAATGGCATCAGCCGCTCTTTCATCTGGACAGGCGACACGTACGATTTGGCAACCAGCTTCTTCAAGACGAAGAATTTCTGCAACTGTTGCTTCAACATCATGTGTTTTTGTTGTGGTCATGCTTTGTACAATAACTTCATTATTGCCGCCAATTGTTAAGTTTCCGACTTTAATTGGCCGCGTCTTAGTGCGATGTATGATTTCACTCAAGTGGAATTCTCTCCTTTAGGAAAAAATCAGTTTTGATTTTTAATTTATTTCTCTAAAATATTGTATCAATGTACATACCGCTTTACAAGGAATAGGATGCATTATCTTTTTTTGTATCAAGAAAGTATGCCGTTTTTCTAGGTGTATTTGGATACTTTACGACAAGTCTAAGGAGCTTTTGGAAGCCCTTGACCCTTTATAGCTATTTATAAACAGGAATTTTATATGTTTTACCAATTTGCATTTGTTCGGGCTTCAACCCTTCGTTCAGGCCTTGAAAGTCAGATATAATTGTTTCAATCGGCTGGTTTGATGCGCCGATTTCTTTTTCAACGATGGAGAGTAATGTATCACCAGGTTTGGTAGTGATTTCTTTGTAAGCCACTGTAGGGACAGATGCAGGCTTACTTGCCGGAACAGATGGCTCGACTGAAGAGGTTGATGGATGGGATGCCGGCAGTGTACCTGTGGTTAAATCAAAATAAATAATAAATATAATGAAACAGAATGAGATAAAAAGCAGTAGCCGCTTCATTTTTCCATCCTCCCAAGCTTTTCTTTAATACATATATACTTGGAATGTTTAAAGATTATGCCTAAAATTGGGCAGATTTTTCAAATGAATATTAGTAGTTTATGTACGACTTTGTTTATTTTTGTTGTGTAAAATACTTTTTATATAAGTTGGTGTTAAGGAAGTAGTGATTTCCTTTGGCATCAGACCAATCATTTAATAAACTAAATGACAACTGAGTGATTGTATATAAAAGAGTAGCAGTGATATTTCCAAAGTAAAAACCCGGGCCTAATCGGCGCGGGTTTTTGCAATTCATTAGCACTATAATTCATTATTCCTTAACATCGGATGTTTCTTTAATCGATAAGTACATCATAATTAATGTCACAAACCAGCTAAGGAGCGAAGCAAATGGAACATTTGCCTTAAAGATGTCCATAATGGTAAAGAAAATAGTGGAAAGTGTAATACTGTATGCGCTAATTCTCCATAGATGCCTATAAGCAAGAGAACGACCATGGGTGCTTTTGAAAAGAAGACCAAAAGCAGCTAGGATTGTCACTTTAATGAATGTTCCACAAGCAGTAAACAGGTATAATATGAGAAGCAGTAGCGGAAGGATAATTGGCAGTACAGAATCGACTGAATCAAGCCAAATGGATATGTCCTGATTATTTCCTTCTAAAAGGGAGTAAGGAGAAGTTTGAACGTTACCACCAGATACGAAAACCAGCTCGGACTTTAAAAGGGCGACTGCCTCATCAGCTTTAGAGCCCACATCTTCTGGGGTCAATGTCCCTGTACCGTCAACAAAAATTTGGTACCCGTTTTTATTCAAGATAAATGGCTCGCTACTTTCAGAAGTTAATGTGCCATTTTTAATTTCAAATTCCGGCAAATCTTCAGCTACTGTTTCGTGCATCGCATCAATCCCATCTACAACCATTGTACCGAAGTAGAAAGCTGAAGGGAGAAAGGCAACAAGGCTTAATAAAAATACAAATAAAATCGTTTTTCCAATTCCTTGGTTTTGAAAGGAAGCGATATCTTTAGGAGAATATAAGCTTACCCATAGTTGTTTGAATATGTTCAATGTTTTCAGCACCTATCTAATGTAATATACACCTACCCAATTTTAACTACATGGTAAAAATAAAACAACCTGTATTCTACTTCAATGGTTTCACATATCTGTAAACAGGTAATTATGAAGAGATAGAGGCATATTATTAATGAAATGTGAAAGGGCGTTTTTAATTGTGGATACAATATTTTGGATAATTATTGTCCTGATGTTCATAGTGGGCTTTGTCGGATTAATTTTCCCAGTTATTCCAAGCGTATTATTTATATTTGGGGGGATTTTGTTATATGGGCTATTTTATTCCTTCGAACCATTTGGGTGGTTCTTTTGGACGGTCCAAATATTATTTGTTATTCTCTTATTCGCAGCAGATTATATCGCAAACATGATCGGGGTCAAAAAATATGGCGGGACTAAAGCAGGGATATGGGGCAGTACAATTGGGCTTCTTGTCGGACCATTTGTAATACCATTTGTCGGGATATTAATAGGGCCTTTTATAGGTGCATTCCTGGCAGAAATCCTAGTCCATAAAAAAGACCCTATTACTGCATCTAAAATCGGTCTTGGTTCCGTTATCGGCTTTATAAGCAGTGTGATTACAAAAGGTATCATCCAACTTTTGATGATTGCGTATTTTTTATTCGTGGTATTCTCATAGGAAATAGAATTGAATTGAAAAAATGAGGCATAAGGTTTGAAACCGTTTCAAAAATTTGATACTCTATTGCTAGCGAGCTTTAGGTATCTTTCGAGAACTAGAGCCCTCAAAAAAACAGCTTACATAGGGAGGAATTTTATTATGGCTTTCGAACTTCCACAATTACCGTATGCATATGACGCATTAGAACCACACATCGACAAAGAAACAATGAACATTCACCACACTAAGCATCACAACACGTATGTGACAAACTTGAACAATGCTCTAGAAGGCAACCAAGAACTTCTAAGCAAAAGCGTTGAAGAAATTGTTGCTAATCTTGATGCAGTGCCTGAAGCTGTTCGTACTGCTGTTCGTAACAATGGCGGTGGACATGCTAACCACTCATTATTCTGGGAAATCCTTTCACCAAACGGTGGCGGACAACCAACTGGTGAATTAGCAGATGCTATCACTTCTAAATTTGGCAGTTTTGACAGCTTTAAAGAAGAGTTCGCAAAAGCGGCTACTACTCGTTTCGGATCTGGCTGGGCATGGCTTGCTGTAAACAACGGTGAGTTAGAAGTAACAAGCACACCGAACCAAGACAATCCATTATCAGAAGGTAAAACTCCACTTCTTGGATTGGATGTTTGGGAGCATGCTTACTACCTAAACTACCAAAACCGTCGTCCTGAATACATCAATTCTTTCTGGAATGTTGTTAACTGGGATGAAGTTGCAAAACGTTACAGCGCAGCTAAATAATTAGTAAGAATTAAGAGACGGGAATCCCTTTTACGGGGATTCCCGTCTCAGTTTGTAGACAAAAGGGGTTCGGAATTAAAACATTCCGAACCCCTTTTGAAATTCCCTTTGAATTTTGCCCAATATTAAGGAATTGGGTCGCTACGAGCCCACTATGTTAGGCCTTTTTTGGACCTTGCCATGTCCAATTGGCCATCTTCTTTAAATTCATGGCAGCGAAAGTGAGCATCGCCTGCAACGACAATTTTTTAAGTCCCCTTAAAGTAATACTTCCAATTTAAAACAAAAAAGACTGTAGGCAAAAGAGGTTCTATCTAAATTTTATATCAAAGTTGATTGGAGCGGAAGGTGCGATACTCCTGCGGGAAAAGCGCGTCTAGGGGAGACCCCGCAGGCGCAAGCCGAGGAGGCTCCCGGACCGTCCGCGGAAAGCGAGTGCCCTACGTTCCAATCAACGTTCAAATTGTACAAGCAATAAAAAAACTGTAGACGGGAATCCCTTTTATTGGATTCCCGTCTTTTGTTTATTCTGTCTACGCTTTACAGGCTAGCCAATCGAAGAGTTTTCTTTACACTGTTCATGACCCGTCGCGGAGGAGAAGATTCGAGGTAGTAACGGGTTAAGGTAAAAAGTGTAAGGGCAACTATATCTCTGTCTACGCCTTACAGGCTAGCCAATCGAAGAGTTTTCTTTACACTTTTATTACCCGTTGCGGAGGAGAAAATTCAAGGTAGTGACTATTAAGGTAAAAAGTGTAAGGGCGGCAACTACATCTCTGTCTACGCCTTACAGGCTAGCCAATCGAAGAGTTTTCTTTACTTTTTCACATAAATACCCTTGTTTTTTCAAACACTAGAGTGGAATTTAAAGGAGAGTTAAAACAATGGGTATTTTAGAGAGATGGATGGGTGAAGCGGGAGCGAAGAAGGATTTGCACCTCCTCTTGCTGATTGGCGGCCTGTACAGCCTCAGTATCGCTTTATCCAATACATTTGTTAATGTGTATCTGTGGAAACAATCCGGTCAAATTATTGATATTGCCGTATATAATCTAACCGTGGTGCTTTTTCAACCGCTAACCTTTGTATTCGCTGGCAGATTAGCGAAAAAAGTAGACCGGATCATTGTCCTGCGTTTAGGTGTTATCTTTTTGGCCCTATTTTATTTATCAGTTCTTTTGGTTGGCACACGGGCCACGGATTTTATTTGGCTACTTGGTGCATTGTTAGGGATTGGGTATGGGTTCTATTGGCTTGCTTATAATGTGTTGACTTTTGAGATTACGGAACCAGAAACAAGAGACTTCTTCAATGGCTTTTTAGGGATTTTATCTTCATTTGGTGGGATGGTTGGTCCCATTCTTTCAGGGTTTATCATTTCGAGGCTCGAGAAATTCACAGGTTATTCTATTGTTTTCGGATTATCGTTACTGTTGTTTTCTATAGCAGTGTTTCTCAGCTTTTCATTAAAAAGGCGTCCGGCTCATGGGAAATACTTTTTCATACGGATAATTAAGGAACGAAAGAATAATCGAAATTGGCTTTTAATAACTCGTGCTCACTTTTTTCAAGGGATACGAGAAGGAACATTCATGTTTATCATTTCGATTATTGTTTTTATTCAGACGGATAGTGAACTTGCTTTGGGCAGTTATGGGCTCTTAAATTCAGCTATATCTTTTATTGCTTATTTTGTTGCTTCTCGATATATAAAACAGCCGATGCGAAAAAAAGCAATTCTTGTTGGGGGAATCCTGTTGTATGCAGGGATCTTGCTAATTGCTTTTGACATCACATTCGGAAAGCTACTCATTTATGGGGCAATCGTTGCAATAGCCTACCCAATTCTACTCGTACCGTATATATCATTGACTTATGATATTATAGGCCGTGCCTGGAATGCCGCAGAAATGAGAATTGAATATATCGTAGTTCGTGATCTGTTCGTTCATTTTGGAAGAATCGTTTCTATATTAGGCTTTATTCTGTCAGTCATGTTTTTTGATCTAAAACAGATTCTGCCAATATATCTGTTGATCGTCGGGGCGGGGCATACTATGATTTATTGGTTTGTGCGGAAAATCGACATCAATGATCAACATTGAAAAGAGGCCTTAGAGGCCTCTTTTCAATTCTATGACTTACGATTTTTGAAATTATGAGCCGTAAGTCACTTTTTATGCAAAGTTCATTAGATGTTTAATATTTCTAGAACACTAAGGTAGAAAAAAATATAAATGTTCTATAGAATGGTATAGGACTATTATGACTATGTAAAAAGGATGTGTGGCTTAGTGTGAATAAAAAGAAAAAGAAAAAGACGCATGTGCCTTTCAGATTAAATATTCTTTTCTTTTTAGTATTTGTTTTGTTTTCTGCTTTAATTTTGCGTTTGGGTGTTGTACAGATTGTGTATGGTGATGATTACCGGCGCGAGATTGAAAGAACAGAGGAAGTGACCGTGAATAATTCGGTGCCCCGTGGGAAAATGTATGACCGTAATTTAAAATTGATGGTCGACAACCAACCACTGGATGCAATTACATATACAAGAAAGCAAGGTACGAAACAAAAAGAAATGGTCGAAACGGCTGAGAAACTTGCGAAGTTGATTGATAAAGAAACGGATAAAGTGACGGATCGTGATAAAAAGGATTTTTGGATTTTAAATAATCCAGAGCTTGCAGAGAAAAAGATTACGGATAAAGAGAGAAAACAAGTAGAAGAGGGCGAGCTTGAAAAAGGTGATTTGTATAAGCTTCAGCTTGATCGAATTACTGAGAAAGAAATGGAGATTCCTAAAGAAGAAATGGAAACTCTCGCCATCTATAGAGAATTCGCAAGTGGATATGCTCTGACTCCGCAAATTGTGAAAAACAAGAAAGTAACGAAGGAAGAATTTGCAAGGGTGAGTGAAAACCTTGATTCGCTCCCTGGGGTTGATGTATCAACGGATTGGGATCGTTTCTATACGTATAATAAAACGCTCAAATCTGTGTTAGGGAAAGTTTCTTCTTCTGAAGAAGGATTACCTAGTGAAAGCCTGAACTATTATCTAGCACGCGATTATAGCCGGAATGACCGAGTAGGTAAGAGTTATATTGAGGCGCAATATGAGGATATTCTTCAAGGACAGAAAGCTAAGGTAAGGAATGTGACCGATAAATCAGGGAACATTGTGGATTCCGAAGTGATTACAGAAGGTTCGCGAGGAAAAGATCTTATATTGACAATTGATATGGATTTACAACTTGCAACAGAGGAAATCATTGAAAAGCAATTGATTGCCAAGAAAAAAATGGGCAACACTAAGTTCTTGGATAGAGCTTTTGTCGTTATGATGGATCCTAATACAGGGGAAATTTTAACGATGGCTGGTAAGAAATATGAAAAGGATCCGAAAACAGGGAAATCTTCCATAGAGGACTTTGCATTAGGGAATATTACGACTTCCTATACGATGGGTTCTTCCGTAAAAGGTGCAACTGTTTTGACCGGTTATCAACAGGGTGCCATCCAGCCGGGTACCTACTTTTATGATACAAAACTTAAGATCAAGGGTACAAAGGAAAAAGGCTCATATAGTAACTTCGGGAATATTAATGATTTAACCGCCTTAAAAGTATCCTCGAACGTTTATATGTTTAGGACAGCGATTAATATTGCAGGTGCGAAATATGTTCCGAACGAACCATTAAATATTAATTCAAGCGCCTTTTCAACCATGCGTAATTCATTTGCCCAGTTTGGCTTGGGGGTTCGCACGGGGATTGATTTGCCGAATGAAATGAGCGGATTCAAAGGTTCGGAAACGTCACCAGGTAAGCTTCTTGACCTCGCAATCGGACAGTACGATACGTATACACCAATGCAGCTTGTGCAGTATGTTTCAGCCATTGCGAATGGTGGAAATCGCATGAAGCCGCATCTTGTTAAGGAAATCCGTGATCCTGTTGATAATAACGAGGAATTGGGTCCTGTTGCTGAAGACATTTCACCGACAGTCATAAATCGTCTGGATATGAAGGAAGAGTGGATAGAGCGTGTGCAGAGCGGTTTCGAGAAAGTAACGATGGAACCAGGCGGAACAGCATATACGTATTTTGGTAAGAAACCATATACGGTAGCTGGTAAAACCGGAACGGCGCAAGCGTTCTATGATGGTCCGAACCGAACGGATTATAGCGAACCTCAAGATACAATGAATATCACGCTTGTTGGCTATGCACCCGCTAAAAACCCGGAAGTTGCTTTTGCGGTAGTTGTCCCGTGGGCATATCAAGGACATACGGGCCATAGCATGAGTAAAGATATAGGTGTAGAAATCATGGATACTTATTTCAAACTGAAAAAAGAACGGGCTAAGAAAGGGAATACTGAAGAAACGACTGAGTTGAAGGTAGAGAATGGTAAAGACGTTCAAAAAGAGCAGGCTGAAATAAGAAATAGTCAGGAAAATGAATAAAAAGTCATAAAACACGTTTTTGGGTAAAACCGAAAGCGTGTTTTTTTTGTCATAAAGTAAAATTGCTCATTGTGGTGTCATGCTATCGTATGCCTCGAGCTTGGCACTTTCCGCTTATTAAAAAGACTTATAATCACTTAAGTTGGAGTTGGAGATTTCCCCTCATGTAAACAGGCACTGGGCACAAAATAAGAGAGTGATTAATGTAAAAGATACTGTTGTTAATTAGTACCATATTACTTTCTGACTACCTTTACAATATATAAACAATTATTTACTGAATGTTTACAATTGCTTTAAACGGTATTTACAGTCTAAACGTATGATGTGTTTGTAGGACAAAATATTCATATAAAATTCTTAGGGGGATTTACAAATGAGACGTTTCAAATTTATGGCAATGACTGCAGTAATGGGTGGAGTAATAGCAGTGGCAGCTGGATGTGGATCTAATGATACTTCAAACAGCGGTAAAGGAAATGAAACGGCTTCAGATAAACTCAAGGGCGAAGTGATTATGGATGGTTCATCGACTGTATTTCCAATCATGGAGGCAGTTGCTGAAGAATATATGGCAGAACAACCTAATGTTAAAGTATCTGTAGGATCATCAGGAACAGGTGGAGGATTTAAAAAATTCATCGCTGGAGAAACGGATCTAAGTAATGCGTCCCGACCAGTCAAAGACGAAGAAAGTGCGTTACTTGATGAAAAGGGAATTGAGTATACAGAAATGAAGCTTGCGTTTGATGGTATTTCTGTCGTTGTCAATAAAGATAATGAGTTCATCGATAAAATGACAACAGAAGAACTAAAAAATCTTTGGGTTGACAATGGATCAGTGAAGAAATGGTCTGATATACGCCCGGAATGGCCGAAGGAAGAAATTAAATTTTACTCTCCGGGAACTGATTCTGGCACATATGATTATTTCAACGAAGTTATTTTAGATGAAAAACCAATGGTCGAAAATGCGACTCTTTCTGAAGATGATAACGTTCTTGTACAAGGGGTAGAAGGTGACAAAAATGCGATCGGTTTCTTCGGATTTGCTTACTATGCAGAAAATAAGGATAAATTAAAAATTGTATCCATCGATAATGGCAAGGGTGCTGTTGAGCCTACACATGAAACGATTAAAAGCGGAGAGTATGCACCACTGTCTCGTCCTCTATACACATATGTATCAAATAAAAGTGTAGCTGAAAAGGAACAAGTGGCCGATTATACTCAATTCGTCATTGAAAATGCTGGAGAGCTTTCTGAAGAAGTAGGCTACATTAGCTTACCGGAAGAAGAGTACAAAAAGGATCTTGATAAATTGAACGAACTAAAAAAATAATCTGTTTAACAGGCTGCCCAATCTCTTAGTATAAATAAAGGGATTGGGTAGCCTTGATATAATATTGCGTGTCTGAATGGAGGATACATGTTGGAACCGAAACAAACAGATACCTATTCTGTACAGCGATTGATTCTAGAAAAGAAAAGCAAAAAAAGATGGAATATAGAGAAAATCATTCCTAAACTGTTGTTCCTTACAGCGGTGATCTCTGTATTTGTAACCATTGGGATAATCCTTACGTTAATTTTTGAAACTTTTATATTTTTTGAGAAAGTGTCCATCGTGGAGTTTTTAACAGGACAAAAATGGCTACCTTTTGCAGCTACGCCTTCCTTTGGGGTAATGCCACTTGTTGTTGGAACGTTGAAGGTAACGGTAATAGCGGCGTTAGTTGCAGTTCCGGTAGGTCTTGCAACCGCCATTTTCTTGAGTGAATATGCATCAGAGAAAACACGGAGAATCATTAAGCCGATCTTAGAAGTTTTAGCTGGAATCCCTACTATCGTTTACGGCTTCTTTGCCTTAACCTTTGTAACGCCGGTATTGCGGGATATATTTCCTTCTCTTGACATGTTCAATGCCCTAAGTCCTGGGATTGTGGTAGGAATCATGATCATGCCCATGATTGCCTCTTTATCAGAAGATGCACTTGTATCAGTACCGAAATCGATTCGTGAAGGTGCGTATGCTCTAGGTGCTACGAAGCTGGAAACGACGATTAAAGTGGTATTGCCCGCGGCCATGTCTGGTATCGTTGCATCAATTGTCCTGGCTTTATCCAGAGCAATTGGAGAGACCATGATCGTAAGTGTCGCAGGTGGATCGACTCCAAGTATGAGTATGGACATCACAAATTCTATTCAAACGATGACTGCCTATATCGTACAGGTAAGTACTGGAGACGCAGGGTATGGGACAACGATTTACTACAGCATATATGCGGTTGGAATGACACTGTTCGTCTTTACGCTTATTATGAATTTACTGGCGCAGTTCATCTCCCGCAAGTTCAGGGAGGAATATTAAAACATGAAACTGATAAACAAAAATCATGTTGTAAAAAAAATGCCCACTCGGCTGGCGGTTAACTCGATATGTAAAGGCTTATTCTTCTTAGCAACCTTATTTGGCCTTCTCGTATTGGCCATCTTATTTTATCGGATATTGACTCAAGGAATTGGTCATTTGAATTTGGATTTCTTCCAGAATTTCGCTTCAAGGAAACCGGAAGAGGCTGGTGTAAAGGCAGCTCTTATCGGTTCTATATGGTTAATGGCCGTCGTTACCCCAGTTTCCCTTCTTCTTGGTGTGGGAACGGCGATTTATTTAGAGGAATATGCACGAAAGAATTGGGTCACTACTTTTATAAAGTTGAATATATCCAACCTGGCAGGTGTTCCGTCTATTGTATTTGGATTGCTCGGTTTAACGGTTTTCGTTAGGGCTCTAGCTTTGGATCGCTCCGTGTTGGCAGCAGGTTTGACGATGAGCCTACTCGTCTTGCCAGTCATTATTGTTGCAGCTCAGGAGGCCATACGTTCTGTACCGCGTGAATTAAGGGAAGCTTCTTATGGAATGGGTGCAACAAAATGGCAGACGATTTTGAAAGTGGTTCTTCCAGCTGCGATACCTGGTATTTTGACAGGTGGAATACTAGCTTTATCCCGGGCTATTGGGGAAACGGCACCATTAGTGGTAGTTGGTATCCCGTTGTTCATTGCCTTTTTACCGCAATCGGTCATGGATACATTTACGGTGCTACCGATGCAAATCTATAACTGGACATCCCGGCCACAGGAGGAATTTCAGCAGGTTGCAGCTGCAGGTATCATCGTTTTACTTGCACTGTTAATTTTAATGAATTCGGTAGCTGTCCTAATCCGTAACAAATTCCAGAAAAGATACTGATTGGAGGAAGGAAAGAATGAATATGACATTAACGGGACCCAAAAAGGCTCCAGCAGGTGAAATAGAAAATGCAGATTCTGTTTTTTTAAAGGAAACGGTGTATGAAACGTCAAATCTCAATTTATGGTACGGCGAAAACCATGCACTAAAAAATATTAATCTAGATATGTATCAAAATGAAGTAACAGCCATTATCGGGCCATCAGGATGTGGGAAATCTACCTACATCAAAACGTTAAACCGGATGATTGAACTTGTTCCAGAAGTTAAAACGACAGGGCAGATTAAATATAGGAACCGCAATATTCTAGATCAGTCTTACAAGGTAGAAGATTTAAGGACCCAGGTTGGTATGGTTTTCCAAAAGCCTAATCCCTTCCCTAAATCAATTTACGAAAATGTCATATACGGACCAAAAATCCATGGTATCAAAAATAAAAAGATTCTGGACCAAATTGTGGAAAAGAGTTTAAAAGGGGCAGCCATTTGGGATGAAGTGAAAGACCGTCTGCATGAAAATGCGTATGGCCTTTCTGGTGGACAACAACAGCGCCTTTGTATTGCTCGCTGTCTGGCGATTGAACCAGATGTCATTTTAATGGATGAACCGACTTCTGCTCTCGATCCTATTTCCACTTTGAAAATAGAAGAATTAGTCCAAGAGCTAAAAAAAGATTTCAGTATCATCATCGTTACTCACAATATGCAGCAGGCAGCTCGTATCTCTGATAAAACGGCCTTCTTCTTAAATGGGGAAGTCATCGAGTATTCCGACACTAACACTATCTTTTCGAACCCGAATGATAAGAGAACAGAAGATTATATTACCGGACGTTTTGGCTAATGAAAAGGAGATGCGACAATGGTTGTTCGTGAAAATTTTGAGCTTCAATTAAAAGAATTGCAAGAGAAAATAGTGAAGTTGGCTAATTTAGCTTCAGGTGCGATATCAAAATCATTTACCGCACTGGAAAACAAGAATGTTGAAGAGGCTCTTGAAGTTATTGATGATGATACAATAGCTGATTTACTAGAAGAGGAAATTAATGACTTTGCGATTTTACTGATTGCTAAGCAACAGCCGGTTGCGATTGATTTGCGGAGAATCATTGCTGCCATAAAAATCGCTTCAGATATTGAAAGGATGGCGGACTTTGGCGTCAATATCGCTAAATCGGCCATCCGAATCGGTGACCAGCCATTTATTCTGCCCTTAACACCTTTAAAGCAAATGCATGATATTACATTAAAGATGATTGAACTCTCGATAGAAGCATTTGAGAAAGAAGATGTTGTTCTTTCAAGAGAAATTATTGAAATGGATGATGAAGTCGATAGCTTTTATGGAGAGATGATTAGAAGTCTTCTTCGGCTTTCAGATGAAAAAAACCTTCAGCAGATCACACAGCTTTCTTTAATTGCCCGATATTTAGAAAGAACGGCTGATCATACAACGAATATAGCTGAAAATATTTACTTTCTGGTAAGAGGGAGATATATTGGCAGGAATGAATGAATACATTCCTAAATGGAAAAAGAGTGGCTTTTTTTCGGACAAAGTCCAATTAAAAAGTCTCTCTTTTTTATTAATGAGTTAAAGTGTTGGCCAACTGTCTGTAAGTCATATTATTTGTAACGACAAAGTCGCCAATTTGAACATTTTTAGAGAAATCATGTTCATTCATATAAGCTTCAAAACCAGCAGCATCATCGATGATTTTCTCTTTAGCTAGTATCTGGGTAATTTCTGTAGTAGTCATATTTAATTTCACTTTTAAAGTATAGGAGACGATGTAGCCTTTTTTTGTGGAAACCTCTTTCCCTTTCGCTTCTTGAATCGGACTCAGATCTTGATTTTTCTGTATTTCTTTGTCCGCATTCTTCGATGGGTTGCCAGCTAGTTCGTCTTCATCCTTCGGAAGTGATACGACAAATCCTTTTTCTTCGAGCAATTTCTTAGCTTTCTCCGTAGTCAGAGCGGGGCCGGCATTCGCCCCTGTGCCATAATAAAAGCCAGCAAAGATTGCTGTGGAAAAAATGATACCGGCAGAAAGACCCTGCAGTGTTGCTTTATTCATTTTCGTTTCCCCGCAATCTATGTTGTTCGATGACAGAGATGGTTTGTTCCTTTGTTAAAGAGGATTGCTTAGCGATTTGGTTCAAAGAAAGACCTTGGCTGTATAAAGAAAGAACCTGGCTTTTTAAAATTTTATGAATAGGCTCCAATTCATTGGAAGAAACAGCTTGTTTGAATTGGGATTCTTCAGGAATAACTGGTTCATCTTGAATAACAAATTCCTCCTCAAGAATCTTCACTTTCTTCTTTAATTGGTAGATATCCTGCATATAGGTTAAGGTCATTTGCTCTAGATCTTCTTCTAACTTGGTAATCTTATCTTGTTTGAAAAAAGAAATCATAAGTATGACGATGGCTAATGAGAATAATAGGATAATAAGGGCTTCCATGCTTTCACCTCAGAAGAGAATTTTCGACATTTACTTATATTTTACACATATTTTAAAATAATTGGTGATTTTCATATTTTTATATCATCTAAAATAACATTTAACTTCATAATTATGTCTTATTTATATCCAATTTTTGTCGAAAAGCATGATGCCAATTAAAGAGATGGAAAATTTTTTATTTTAAAACGGGGAAAAACCCTTTGCTAGCCAGCTTAAATAAAATTCGACAAAATGTGTTTATTGTCCATCAGCCAATTCAATGCTAACATGAAGATAGAATAAAAATAAAAGACGAAATATTTTGAATAGTTAATCATGAGTGAAAACTAAAGTGAAAATGGTGTGCAGAATCTATAAAGGATAGTTTACCCTTAAGCGCCTAACGATAAGTTAAATATAAATTAATTTAGAGAAAGGGATGATTGTATGAGTACACTATCCGCGTATATGCCGCAGGATAACCAGGAATTATACCGAAAGGGGTTAAAGGCCGGGCTATGGATGGACGAGAGTTTTGATTGGTATCCTGAAGAGGATATAATGAGTCATCCTCATGGGGAGATACGGACGCTTTTACAAACTTATACTCAGGGACAGGTAACCTTTTCAAAGTTTACGATAAGGAATACTTCATTTGAACCTAAATATCCTAAGGTATTTTTTCACTATGAAAACGCTTTCGAAAGGCAGGCAGTGGCTTTTTACAGTCCAAATGAAAGGGCAATTTTACACGTTGCTCCTCAATCCATTGCCTTATTAGGGGGATTAGTAAAGGGGAAGAGTATCTCGCAATATTGCATTCAAGGTAAAGGAAGCCTTTATCAAGAGGGGTGTTTTAAATCACTGAAAGAAGGACTACTTGCCTATTCACCGCTTGCAAAGGGTGACGTCACGAGCATGTTTACCTTAGAGACGGAGATCTTGCCAAAAGAATGTGTGGAAGCGGTGGCTTGGGCCATTCATGCTGAAACGAGAGAAGAAGCGAAAGTCATAAATAATCAGCTTCTTCTGACGATGCAAAACGTGGGTAATAAACTATAAAAAAAGTTTATGTTGTATTTCCCAAAAAACATACTAGCAATTCACGATAAATAATGCTATTATAGATAAGTCCTATGTAAAAAAGTCAATATGTTTGGAGGGAAATACACATGCGCGTGAATATTACGTTAGCTTGCACTGAATGTGGAGACCGTAACTATATTTCTAAAAAAAATAAACGTAACAATCCAGACCGTCTTGAGCTTAAAAAATACTGCTCAAGAGAAAAACGCAGCACCACTCACCGTGAAACAAAGTAAGCAACAGGATTTTTCCTGTTGTTTTTTTTATGCTTTTTTGAATGTCCCCTTCTTAATATTCGATTTTAGAAAGAATCGAGCCCCTTTTAGTGAACCTTTTTCTAATATGCACGGAATAATTCGACAATTTTCTACTTCGTATTTAGTAAATGAATAAATATTATGAGATAATAATAGAAGTAGACTAAAGGAGTCGGAAAAGATGAGAGAACATAAGAAAAAGCTTCGGCATGAAATTAGATCTCGTTTAATGGAGCTGACCAAAGACGAACATGAAGAATTATCGAATAAAATTGCTGAAAACTTATTTTCCCTAGATGAATGGAAAAAAGCTAAAACCATTGGGATTACTATTTCAATTCCTCCGGAAGTTCCAACGGTCCGGATTATTGAGCAAGCATGGAGTGAGGGAAAAGAGGTAGCCGTTCCAAAATGTGACCCTGAAAAGAAGACGATGGAGTTCAAAAAGATTATGTCCTTTAATCAGCTGGAATCTGTTTATTATGGTCTGCTTGAACCTGTAGCGGAAACAAATAAAGCTACGATTGAGGAATTAGATGTATTAGTTGTACCAGGCCTTGCTTTTACAAAAGAAGGGTATCGTCTGGGGTTTGGGGGCGGCTATTATGACCGTTTTCTCTCTTACTACCGAGGAGCTACATTAGCCCTTACATACGAAGTTCAATTAATAGATGATCTGCCAATAGAGGTGCATGATATCGCAGTGGGTAAACTTATTACCCCAACAAAGGTTATACGGACATATGCCCATTAGGAGATGAAGATTATTAATTATCATTTTTAACTCATAAAAATCCTGTCCTGTATCACACTAATGGTAGGAGGGATTGTTATGCTTCGAATAATTGTTCAGATTTTCTTGGTTGGATTAGTGGTTTATGCAGGCTATCAAAACCGGTATCGCTTGATAAATGTTGCGCTATCTAACGGCTTAATAAGAAGGTTTCTAGTGACCAAATCCTTGAATATGCCAATTTTCAGGGATAAAATGATGCAAAGCATGTTCAGTCAGACCAAATCATGATGTCAGCATCTTAAAAAGGAACCTGAATAGGGGTTCCTTTTTTATTTAAAGGCTGTGTTAAACTTGCCTGTTGAGTTCCACTCCAGGCACTTCGCTTTCCGCGGGCAGTCGGGTAGCCTCCTCGGCGCAGAGCGCCTGTGGGGTCTCCCCTGAACTGCTACTCCCGCAGGAGTCTCGTGCCTTCCGCTCCAATCAACATAGTTAATCAACAATTATGTTTAACATAGCCAATTTAAAAGAAGATAAAGATAGGATATTAAACAGTCTCTTTTTTTACTTTTTCCATAATTTCGTCTATAGTTTTAATTAAATGAAACAGGAATTTTAGAAGGATAAGATTCATTGGAAAGTGGGGAAGGTATTGGGATTTAAAGAGGATTATTTGTTTTGGGAGACCGTAAAGCAGTTGTCAACCCAATATGATTATCGAATGATTACTGTCACGGAAAATCATAAGGAGATTTGGCTCGAAAGCGATAAAAACAAGGAGTTCCCGGTCATCAGGCTTATTCGTCATGATTTAGATTGGGCAAACTGGCTAAAACGCGATATAGACAGAACCTTGCAGAATGGGGAAAAAATCAGAAGGAAATTATACAAAAAACCTATAACGATATTAAGTATCTACGTGAGTAAATTTGCTCCGGTTGATGATTATGAATTTAGTTTGCAGCCTGCGTTATATCAAAAAACGAAGGTCAACACGTTTATTTTAGCTTGTGAATCGATTCCCGATTCGTTGCAAAATCTTGAGCATGTCCTTAATAAACCACTGACAATACAAGTTCTAAAAGCTGAAGATTTAGATGAAGACAAAGTTCTTACGTTAAAGCAGGAGGCCATCTCGGAATCCGTTAAAAAAACTAAGGCTGAGCAAAAAGTATTTCAAAATTCTAAGCCATTCTTTACATATATATTCATTGCGATACAAATAGCTGTGTTTATCTTGATGGAGTTCAATGGAGGAAGCACCAATTCCAAGACACTGATTGAGTTTGGAGCTAAATATTCTCCCTACATCATACAAGGGGAATGGTGGAGATTCTTTAGCCCGATGATCGTCCATATTGGCTTTATCCATTTACTTATGAATACATTTTCGTTGTATTTAATCGGTGCTGAAGTGGAAAGGATTTATGGAAACGCTAGGTTTTTATTTATTTATATTTTTGCTGGGTTTGCCGGGACTTTAGGTAGCTTTATTATGACCCCAAATCTTTCAGCAGGAGCCAGCGGAGCTATTTTCGGCTGTTTTGGGGCACTTCTGTATTTTGGTATTGTATATCCAAAATTATTTATGCGATCTATGGGCTCATCGGTCATCGTGTTAATTATTATTAATTTAGTTTATGGTTTTACTGTTTCCGGCATTGACAATGCAGGGCATATTGGCGGATTGATTGGCGGTTTCTTGGCTGCTGGAGTGGTCCATCTTCCAAAAGCTAAGAATCTTTTGCGTCAGCTGGCCTTTTTAATTGGAACGGCAATACTGACATTTATCTTACTGCAATTCGGTTTTAATCATCAGAACAGTGCAGCTATAGATGATAAAACCATGGCTATGTTGGCACAGGATTACATTGACGATGGAGAAAAAGATAAAGCGGTGGAGATGTTAAACAAATATGTGGATGAAAATTCTGACGACGCACCGCTTTCACTTTTTATACTAGGAAATTTATCTTTTGGCAAAAAGGATATATATCAGGCTCGTGATTATTATGAAAAAGCGATTGAACAAAATCCTGAATTCACAGAAGCCCATTATAATCTGGCCTTAGTATACATGAATCTAGGATCTTATAAGCAAGCTAAAGAGCAAGCTCAAAAGGCAATTGAGCTTGCTCCAGAGAAAAAATCATATACTAAATTGTTGAAAGAAATTGAAAATCAATTATAGCTTCTGACGTAGCATAATAGGGGTACCGTCTTTCAGTGTAAACAAGACAAGTATTTCACTTTGATTCTTTGCTACAAGCAATTGGGGGATGGTGCTACCTTGTGAACTCACAGTAGAGCCGTCCTCCTTTTTTACGCCTATCACATAATTTTTATAAAGTCCTTCCCAAAGTTTTCCGATAATTTCCTCACGTTGGAATTTGGGAAAGGAAGAAAGCCATTGGTTTTTTTTTGAAGGCAACTCGGTTAATGCGATAATTTTGTACTGATCTTTATTAATTTGAAATGTTTTACTAGCTTGCTCCAAACTGTTTTGAGTGATTTCATCGGTCAAGTTGTCCAATGTTTTTTTCCAATCGTTCTGTTCTTCGGAAAGAGGTCTATGGAAAAATTGAAAAGTTGGTGTAGTTACGGCATAAAGTTTATCTTTACTTAGTTGCTGAGCACTGGTAAAAATGGTTTCAGTTGGGTGTACCTCGGCATAGTGAAAAGTTACCGCTTCATAACGCCCACTTTCTCTTTCTTTGGATTTAGCTTTTTGGGAGAGTTCTTGTTTATTTTGTCTCCAATTTTTTAAAGATCCAGTCAATTTCCCATTTTTGTAAAGGAGTGAGACGTCTTGGCGTAGGTAGGCAGACCGGTCCAACGAAGAATTGACCTTCCAAGTTATAGAGTATGTTGAATCTCCTATTTTTTTCGGCGTCAAATGAGTGGCAGCATGTTCAAAATGGAGAGAGGTATCGATAGGAAAATAAATAATGGTTTCCTCTACCTGATTTTTATTTGAAAAATAAAGGATGACAAAAATGGTAGTTAGTACTAAAAAAACAGTATACTTCAATTGTAGTTTCATTTTTCCCCTCCGTTTTAACGTATGATGACTGCTCTAAAATACTAGGTTGGTTCAAATTATGAAATATGGAAATTTCAAAAGACCATCAATGAACGTTCAATTTCCTAATGTTTCATCATATGAATAGAGTTGGACATGTATGAGGGGATGGAAAAAATTATCATAAGGGAAAATCTGCGCTTGTTACATAGCGGCTGATTCGTTATACTTTCCTTTAGAATAGAGTAAAGAGGTTTATTATGAAAACATATTATGATCTTCAACAATTTTTGAAAAGATTCGGGACGTTTATTTATATTGGTGATCGTTTAGCCGAGCTTGAACTGATGGAAGCAGAAATCAGAGAAATTCATCAAATGCAGATGATGGACACGAAAGATTATCAAATGGCGATACTTTTAATAAGGCAGCAATTGTCTCTTGAAAGAGAAAAGCAGAAAAAAAAATGATAAAAAGGTGAGAATGATGGAAAAGTGGCTGATGGGTGTCGATTTAGGCGGTACAACTACCAAGCTTGCCCTAATCAATTTATACGGAGAGATTATTCATAAATGGGAAATCAGCACTGACATCTCCGAAAATGGCAAATTCATTACGATGAACATAGCCAAAGCGATTGATGCAAAGCTAGAAGAACTCAATGAACCGAAGAGTAAAGTGTTAGGTATAGGAATGGGTGCCCCTGGTCCTGTGAAATTTGTTAACGGTTCCATTTATGAAGCCATCAATATAGGATGGAAAGACTATCCTTTAAAAGATCTATTGGAAGTGGAGACATCTCTTCCAGCTGTAATCGATAATGATGCCAACATGGCAGCATTGGGGGAAATGTGGAAAGGCGCGGGTAATGGAGCCAAGGACCTTGTATGTGTAACTCTTGGAACAGGTGTAGGTGGCGGAATCATCCATAATGGGCAAATCGTCCATGGTACAAGTGGGGCGGCAGGTGAAGTCGGACATATAACCGTTGTATCAGATGGTGGAGCTCCATGCAATTGCGGGAAAACGGGTTGTTTGGAAACGGTTGCTTCAGCAACAGGAATCGTCCGACTGGCTTTAGAGGCTTTACACAATTCCGAGCAAATGTCGCTTCTTCATCAGAAAATCAACGAGGGAAATAGGCTCTCTTCTAAATTGTTATTCCAATGTGCAAAAGCAGGTGATCCTCTATCTAAAGCTGTGGTAGATAAGGTATGCAATTACTTAGGGTTAGCGTTATCACATGTTGGAAATGTCATGAATCCAGATAAAATCGTCATTGGTGGAGGCGTTTCACAAGCGGGAGACATTCTGCTCGCCAATGTCCGTTCGTCATTTGAAAAATATTCATTTAAGCGGGTTTGTAAATCAACGAAAATTAGTCTTGCAACACTAGGCAATGATGCAGGGGTAATTGGAGCAGCTTGGCTTATTAAAAATCAATTAAATCCATGATGCTGTCCTTATAACCCTTTACAACCAGGGTTATAAGGTTAATTAATGCAATTTTCAAAAAACATGTACATATAACAAGTTGTATGACTTCATCTCTATTATGGTGTAAGAGGTGGGTAAAAAGTTCAATTTTTCTACTAACATTCAGTAGTAAGTGAACATAGAATCGTGACGGAAATTGTTTTGTTGTTTGAAAGTAAAAGATTATAGATCCAACGCTTTTTTATTAGGAGGGACCAGATTGAAAAGGGACTTCAAAAATCAGAAATATTCGATATTTTGGGTTGTGTTTATATCACTTTGGCTTAAAACATACATCGCTTATAAAACAAGTTTTGAGATAGATATTGAAAATTGGATTCAGGAAATCATATTATTCATCAATCCGGTCAGTTTCCTTTTACTTGCTCTTGGCGTAAATATTTTTTTGAAAGAAACCAGACGAACAGCCTATTTATTGGCCATGAGTTTTTTAATCACTCTAGTACTGTTTGCCAACCTTGTTTTTTTTCGCTTTTTTAATGATTTTTTAACTATTCCAGTGCTTTTTCAAACGAGCAATATGAGCGACCTTGGAAGCAGTGTTCATGAACTGATCAATGCTAGTGACCTTTTGTATTTTGTTGATCTTCTTTTCTTGATAATACTTTTAAAATACCAGCCGAAATTATTCTTTAATCGAGCGTACAATCTGCAAGATCGTAAATTCTTTTTACTTATGACGATAGGAATTACCTTTTTTAACCTAGCGTTAGCAGAAGCGGAACGTCCGGAACTCCTTACTCGTACTTTTGACCGTGAAATCCTCGTAAAAAACATCGGTACGTATCATTACCACCTGTATGACGCAATATTACAGACAAAATCATCGGCTCAGCGTGCTTTAGCAGATGGCAGTGAATTGTCCGAGATTGAAAATTATGTTCGCGCTAATCAAAAAGCAGAGAATGATGACTTCTATGGGCTTGCCAAAGGAAAAAATGTGATTCTTGTTTCATTGGAATCCACCCAGAGCTTCGTCATCAATAAAACCGTGAATGGTGAAGAAATCACCCCGTTTTTGAATGATTTTATTAAAGAGAGCTATTACTTTGATAACTTTTATCACCAAACTGGCCAAGGAAAAACATCCGATTCCGAGTTCATTATTGAAAATTCCCTCTATCCATTAGGGCGAGGCGCGGTATTTTTTACACATGCCCAAAATGAATATAAAGCTACTCCTGAAATTTTAACGGAAAATGGCTACTATACAGCTTCCTTGCATGCCAATAATAAAAGCTTTTGGAATCGTGATTTGATGTATGAATCTCTTGGGTACCAGCGTTTTTATAATAGTGATGACTATGAGGTCTCAGAAAAAAATTCGGTCAATTGGGGTTTGAATGATAAGTCATTTTTCCAGCAATCAATTGCTCACTTAAAGGGAATGCCGGAGCCCTTTTACGCAAAGTTCATAACTTTAACCAATCATTTCCCATTTACTTTGAATGAAGAAGACAGGACACTCGAAGAATTCAATTCTAGTTCCAAAACATTGAATCAATATTTTCCGACTGTTCGCTATACTGACGAAGCGTTAGAACAATTTATCACGGATTTGAAACGGGACGGTTTATATGAAGATTCTATTATTGTGTTATATGGCGACCATTATGGAATTTCGGAAAACCACAACTCTGCGATGAGCCAGTTCCTTGGGAAGGAGATCACGCCGTTCGAATCCATTCAACTTCAGCGTGTCCCATTGATCGTTCATATTCCTGGGGAGAAGGGACAAACCATTTCCACCGTTTCTGGGCAGATTGATGTAAGGCCTACTCTCCTGCATTTACTGGGTATTGAAAATGACGATTATATCGAATTCGGAAAAGACTTATTTTCTAAGGAGAAAATGGATTTTACCGTTCTACGTGATAGCAGCTTTATCATGAAGAATTATCTTTATACTATGGATACCTGCTATGATAAAAAAACCGGAGAACCGACGGAAAAGGAATCATGTGAAAGGTATTTGGAAAAGGCAAAGCAAGAGCTTGAATACTCCGACAGAATCATATACGGAGATTTGCTTAGATTTTATGAGCATTGATTAAGGAACCTGGTGAAAACCAGGTTTCAGATTGTAGACAAAAGGGTTTCGGAATGGTCTTATACCGAAACCTTTTTGATTTTTTATTGGATTTGAAGCAGTTATAGAATAGTTGACCTCTCCGAGGTCATTATTTAGGCCATTTCTGGCCCTCGCCAAGTCCAGTTGGCCATCTTCTTTAAATTCATGGCAGCGAAAGTAAGCATCGCCTGCATCGACAATTTTTTAAGTCCTCTTAACGTTATCCAACGCATGCCATGCTTTTCTTTGGCATCTGCGAATACGCTCAATTGTTTCTTTGCGTTTCGCATAAATTGGTTTTATATCTTCGTGATGGCGAAGATGATCTGCGTCTTCCACGTATTCTTGCCAAATGTGACGTGTCACTACTTTTTGATGATCTTTACTTTCGGTACATTGTGCTAAGAAAGGACATGTTGCACAAATGTGTTTCGGTGAGTGGTTGTAGAATACTTCAAGGATTCACCTGCCGGGCAAAGGTAACAGTCAGAGAATTCATCGTAAACATATTCATGTTTACGAAAGAATCCTTCTTTTGTGCGTGGTCGTGTATATGGTAAGGCAGGTGTAATCTCCTGTACAAATAAGTATCTCGTAATCGCAGGTGTTTTATAAGCTGCATCTGCGGCAACAGCTTCGGGTTTTCCAACTCTTCTAATCACGTTTTCCACTAGTGGCTCTAGGATATTACTATCATGTGTGTTACCTGGTGTTACAATCGTGCCGACTACAAAACCGTTTCGATCTGAGGTAGCATGGAATGAATAGGCAAACTGTTTTGTACGTTCGTCTTTGATGTGGTATCCTCTCTCTGGATCGGTTGTACTTTCTTTAATTTCTTTCTCTTCTCCTTATCAAACTTTTCTGGAGGGATTGGCTTTTTTCTTGGTCTTCGCGGTCTTGGTTAATCTCACTTTGAAGACGTTCTCGATAACCACGTGTTTCTTTCCTAACGATTTTCTTTTCAAATTTGCGCTTATTCGCATTCACCTTCACATGTGTGGTCAACGAAAACGTGTTCTGCACTGATTAACTTTTTCTCCGTAGCAGCCTTAATATACGGTAGAAAATCTGTTCAAACAGGTCTGTATCTTTAAAGCGACGCTCGTAGTTTTTTCTAAAGGTAGAGAAGTGAGGTACTTTATCATGAAAGTCGTAACCTAAGAACCAACGATAGGCCATGTTCGTATCTATCTCTTCAATGGTCTTACGCATCGAGCGAATACCGAAGGTATAGTGAATGAATGTCAGGTTAACTAAAATAACTGGATCAATACTTGGGCGTCCTACCTCTGAATACATATCTTTCACCAAGTCATAAATGAAAGAGAAGTCAATGGCGGCCTCAATTTTACGAACCAAATGGTTCGCTGGCACCAGTTGAACTAAAGTAATCAGTTCAAGTTGAACTCGCTGAATAGAATCATGTTTAGAAAGCATCCTTATCACCTCAAGTTTTTATACTTCTATTTTAAAACAAAAAGTTGGCAAAAGGGGTTCTATCTAAATGTTAAAACAAAGTTGATTGGAACGAAAGGTGCGAGACTCCTGCGGGAAAAGCGAGTCCAAGGGAGACCCCACAGGCGCAAAGGGCGCCGAGGAGGCTCCCGGACCGCCCGCGGAAAGCGAGTGCCCTACGTTCCAATCAACGTTCGAATTTTACAAATCCTCAAAAAAACTGTAGACAAACTCAATTATTAATCGAGTTTGTCTACAGTATAGAACCTGGTGAAAACCAGGTTTTTTTGCTTTTCTAAAAGTAATTCAACTCGATTTCAGGATAACTGCATCCTTTTATAAATCACTGGGTCTTCCTGAACATCTTTCGGCCATTCGTTTCATAAAGATTAAACAATGAAAGGGGCGAAGGCTATGAGAGTTGTGAGCAGAAGCGGTGATAGGTTGACGTATTACAGTGATTTGTTTCAAATTCCAAAAGAATTAATTGAGGATGCCAATCCCAATATTCATGGAGGAATTTTGCCAGAAGGCCTAGATGTGAAAATTCCGGGTTTTATTCTTCAGAAGGAAACCCGGCAAGATATCGATTTAGCAGCTATTGCCTTACAATATCACCTGCCTATTGATGCGTTATTAATGGTGAATCAAGTTGAACAAAGACCATTTTCTGTACCAGTTCGAATCATGGAGCCTCTCCTTGTCACGGAAAAGTTCTATGATTATCAATCACTTCTTGATGACCTAGAAATTTTATCATTTCATTACCCTTTTATAAAAGTTGAATCGATTGGTGTGAGTGTGTTAGGGAAAGAGCTTCTTGAAGTAAGGATAGGTAAAGGTGATAAGGTTATTCATTACAACGGTTCTTTTCATGCAAATGAATGGATTACTTCGGCGGTCTTGATGAAATGGTTGAATGATTTGCTGCTTTCAGTTACGAATAATAGTTCTCTTTGCGAAATGGAATGCTTGCCCTTCTATCGAGATGTGACTATTTCGATGGTTCCAATGGTAAACCCGGATGGGGTTGATCTTGTCCTTAAGGGGGCTATAGCTGCAGAGGAAAAGGTTGACGTACTGAAAATAAATAATGATAACCCTGCATTTTATGCCTGGAAAGCTAATATCCGTGGAGTAGACCTGAATAATCAATATCCAGCTAATTGGGAGATTGAAAAGCAGAGGAAGGGTCCCAAAGCACCTGCACCAAGGGATTTTCCAGGAGAGACCTGTTTATCTGAACCAGAAGCAGTCGCCATGAAGGAGTTGGCTGAAAGACGAAATTTTGAAAGAGTTATAGCGCTTCACACACAGGGTAAAGAGTTTTATTGGGGATATGAAGGACATGAACCAGAGCAGGCAGCAAATATAGCAAAAGAGTTTGAGGAGAGGAGCGGATATCGTGCTGTCCAATATGTTGACAGCCATGCAGGGTATAAGGATTGGTTTATTCAGGAGTTCAAGCGGGTAGGATTCACAATTGAGTTGGGTAAGGGAATTAATCCACTTCCACTATCACATATGCCTTCCATATATGAAGATTCAGTTAAGATTTTAATGGCAGGACTGTATATGTGATGACGATTTTCGAAGGAATATACTTCCACGAAAATATAAGATAATTATTCGCCACATTTTCTCTTTTTTACTTTATAATGAAAGTCGTAAGGGTTTCGATTGGAAATCTTTACTCTTTCTAATGTCTCGCTCACATATGCCAGGCGTTTTAGTTTTGAAGTGGGAGGTGTGTGGAGATTAAAGTATTCAAAGCAGCTCTATGTAAGCAGCTGTCTATCTGTAAGATGTTGTGTCTCGTCCCATTATTTATCTCCACTATCCTTCTTATCTCGGCTTGTGAGCCTTCCAAGGACCTTAGTAAACCCGTAAATGATACGGAAAAAGAACACTCCCAATCTAACCAGGAAACTTCATTAAGCACATTAAAGATCCCAGCTTCAGAAACAGAAAAGATCGAAGCTATTTATGGATGGCTTGATTCTAAATCCATTTTATATTCTGTGAAGCAGGATGGTAATGATTTATCACAGTTGATGGTATGGAATTTGGAAACGAATGATACTTCCATTTTTTATCAGCCGTCTTTTGCGCTTTCTGAAGTATCAATCAGTCCGGCTGGTACGCATATTTTGGTATCTTCTTTCACGTCTTCAGGTAAAGCATCAATAGCAATACTGGATCAAACAGGAAATCCACTGTATTCTGTAGCAATACCAGCTTATGAATTAGCTTATGAGTGGAATTCATATCAAGATGGCATGTTGTTTTTATCTAGTTTTTATGAAGACTGGACATACAGCAGCTATGTGTTAAATCCAGAAGAGCAAACAATGGAAACGCTCGACTTTCCGCAGCCCTTTGCTCAGTGGTCAAGTGAAAAAGAACTGATGTTTCTTGATTGGAATAGGGAAGAACCCGCTTTGACGGCTCCTTTAGAAAGAAAAGCGCTGAATGATGATGGAGAAGAAAGCCTAATGCTCGATGTTATTCACTTTAAAAAAATGAAACAGGCGCTAATGACGATTCAAGTGGAGACAGAAAAACGAGATCGTGGTACATATGCTTTTTATGATCAGACAAACAAACCGATCCACTCTTTTTCCGTACCGCTATTGAAAAGCTTTTCAGATTGGGTGATTCCATCCTATGATTTCATCGAAAAAAATAAGGAATTTATAACTTTTATTCCTAATGAATCAAAAGATGTTGACCAATATGAAGGCAGGTTTACCTTAACAAAATTAAATTGGGAAAAAGGCACACAAGAAGAATTGATGAAGGACATGGAAAATGAACCATTAAGCTGTTCGCTTGATGGCAGTCTCTGCTTATATGGATATCAATTTGAGAAAATCATTGATATGAAAACCCATCAAATACAAAGATTATTTAAAGAAAGTTAATGACCTAAAACAAAAGCCCGCCGCATGGCGAGCTTTTTTCTTTAATGTGCAACAGGAAAACCGCTGTTGATGACAGTCATAACAGTGAACCAGCCAAACACGACTGCACTGCCCGCTGCAAAAATGAATCCTAAGAAGTTTCTGTGTTTTAATGAGGTAACCACAGCTGCTGCACCTAGGATAGCCACAAGTCCGAAAACAACCATTAATATCATATCAAAACCCCCTTTTAAGTAATGAAAACCTAATCTCTAATAATATACCCAGAGAATAAAGTAACTACCAAAAATATGTAGAAAAGATTGCATTTGTTAATATTTTAATATTTTTTCAATTGTTTGTCGAGGTTTAAAAGGTGACACTTCTATGGCGTGAGTAAACTGGATTAACAATAGTAGCTTAAATTGGTGTAAGATAAGGGTAGAAAATCATAATGGAGTTGATGAAAATGAAATGGACTCAAATTCCTTTAGGCCCGCTGCAAACGAATTGCTATGTAGTTTCCGATGGACAGAACTGCATTATTTTCGATCCGGGTGAGGAGCCGCAGAAAATTATTCAGTACATACAGACTAAAAAGTTAAAGCCGCTAGCAATTTTATTAACACATGCTCATTTTGACCATATCGGAGCACTTGATGCAATCCGCGACTATTATGAGATACCTGCGTATATTCATGAAAAGGAAGCAAAGTGGCTGCTTGATCCTGCATTAAATGGCTCACAGAAGTGGTTCCCGGAAAACCCAATGCGGATGAAGCCAGCCGACCATATTCTCGTAAATGAGCAGGAACTTACTATTGGTGGGTTCACTTTTGAAGTATTCGAAACCCCTGGGCACTCACCTGGCAGCGTGTCTTATTATGCGAAGGAAGAGCGGTTGCTCTTTTCCGGGGATGTATTGTTCCAGGGAAGTGTTGGCAGAACCGATTTAATAGGCGGAAGCGAATCAGTGCTTTTAAAAAGCATTGATACAAAACTGCTAACTCTTTCTGATGATACGATTGTTTTTCCGGGTCATGGGCCAGTTACGACGATCTTAGATGAAAAGAATACAAACCCCTTTTTGAGATGAAAACTTTTGTAGGTGCCAGGTTTGGCACCTTTATTTATTGTTCAATTTAAAAATGTAAATTTATTGAAAAATATTACTTTCGCAATTATACTGAATATTAAAATAAATCGCGTTGCTTTTCTAGGTTTTAAAAACATGAAAGGAGGCTGGGATTATGGAGAGTGATGACAGAGGTATATTGGAGAAGGCCTTGTTAGATTTAGAAAGTGGTTTTACTGACATTGTAAATTGGCGAAGGCATTTGCATCAGTATCCTGAATTATCTTTTCAAGAAGACTTATAGGGCGTCTCTTTTTCATCCTGAATCGGCAATGCATCAAAATCCGCTCGCAATGCAATGGTTTTACCTGGTTTCTCTCCGGATAATATGCATATCACACCATTACCACCAACATTTTTCCTAACTTCTAATCCAAAACTAATTAGTTTCTCTGCAATAAATTGCGAGGTTTCCGTTCGAAGGATATGCTGGGAGATGGGGCTTTAGAGGGCGTGGATGCCGTTTATGGGGCGCATTTAGCCACAGATATACCTGTAGGGAAAATAGCGGTGGGCAGCGGGTACAAAATGGCTGCAGTGGACGCATTTGAAATCACCATTGAAGGAAAGGGTGGTCACGGGGCTAGACCTCAGGAAGCCATTGATTCGATCGTGATTGGAAGTGAGATTGTCCAAGCATTGCAAAAAATCGTGAGCAGAAGAATAAGCCCTTTACAATCTGCGGTTGTAACTATAGGAGTTTTTCATGCAGGCTCGGCCTTTAATATCATCGCGAATACGGCCAAACTCCAAGGGACCGTACGTACATTCAATCAAGAAGTAAGATTCCAAATCGAAGAAGAAATTCGCTCGATAGTGAAAGGGATTACCGAGGCAAATCATGCAGCCTATAAAATTGACTATCTGAATGGTTATCCTGCTTTATACAACCATAGGGAGGAAACAGAGATGGTTCGAAACATTTTGTGAATACCTTTTCTGAAGAAGCTGTAGTTGAGTTTTCCCCTTCCATGGGAGCAGAGGACTTTTCTTATTTCTTACTAGAGAAACCAGGTACATATTTTAAAATCGGTGCAAGAAATGAGAATGACAACACCCATTTTCCTCATCACCATCCTCGATTTGATTTTGACGAAATCGCACTAATAGATACGGGGAAGGCTTTTATAGCAATCGTATCAAAAGATATGTTCTGAGTTTGCTTTTTTTTGGAGCAGATCAAACTACACGTTTATTGCACAAAGAAGTAATTTAAACAAAAAATATTTTGTGCATGAGTAAAGAATAGTTTTTTACATACCTTCAGAAAAAGTTACAGTTAAAAAATGTGCAAAACTATGAAGTTGGCACAGGATGTATTTTGCAATATTGTGGTAGGGGATGAAAGAAGAGGTGTTAAAATGAAAAATCTCCTGAAAGAAATGATTGGAAACAGTCCCCAAAATAGAATTTCCTATCATGATTTTATGGAAGCTGTCTTATATACACCTAATATAGGTTATTATGTGCGTGAAAAGAAGAAAATCGGTACAAATGGAGATTTTTATACTTCTGGTAATGTAGGGGATGCATTTGGGAGGGCACTAGCCAGGTGGTTTATCTATTTGATAAAAGAATGCGGATTGCCTCCGAGAATAATCGAAATCGGTGCAGGGGATGGGAAGCTTGCCTATGATATCCTCGCCTTTATAAAAGTAACAGAGCCTGTGTTGTGGAGCACATTAACTTATATCCTGGTAGACAATAGCCCCTACCACAGAAAGGTTCAGCAAGAGCGTGTAGGGGTGTTTAAACAGGTTGTTATTATGGATAGTTTAGAAAATTTGCAGAATGTAAATGGAATCGTCTTCTCTAATGAACTTTTTGATGCGTTGCCTGTACATGTCATTGAAATGTATAAGGGAGCTCTAGTAGAGGTATTTATCACTGTAGAGGATGGACACTTAGTAGAAATAAAGAAGCCTTTGAAAAATCATGATATTCTTACATACTTAACAAAACAGAATATCATATTAAATGAAAAACAGCGCTATGAAGTACCACTTAAAATGATACACGAATATGAGAAAATCGTTTCACATATTAAATCAGGTGTTCTCCTTACAATTGATTATGGCTATACGGAACAGGAGTGGAAGGAACCAGCGCATCTTCAGGGAAGCTTAAGAGGGTATTATCAGCATAAAATGATGAAACAAGTACTTGAGTATCCTGGTGAGATGGATTTGACATCCCATATTCATTTTGACACATTAATCGAAAGCGGAAAAAATGTGAATTTTTCTATGGAAGGACTATTTCAGCAAAATGAATTTTTACTCAAAACAGGGATTCTTGAGGAACTGAAAGACCACCAAGAGACGGATCCTTTCTCAAAAACAGCTAAGCGGAATCGAGCAATACGGGGATTAATTGTTCCCGGTGGGCATAGTGAGTATTTTAGAGTGCTGCTGCAATCGAAGCATTTAGCCGAGGAAGTAAGACTATTTCCTGAATAAGGACATGTAGAAACCCATGAATCAAGATTCATGGGTTATGTATATTGCTCTGTTCCTTAATGTGCAGTTCCTGGCGTCATCATAAATACGCTCCAGTAGGAAAATCCTGCAAAGAAAACGGTAAGATAGGCGCCGAAAACATAAATATACATGCGCTCAGATAATTTCAAATAACTTAAGAGTACAAAAAAGCCGGTTTGTGCAAAGAAAAGTAAAGAAGTTTGATGCATATGGCCAAGATAAAAGAATATTGCCATAATTCCTGTCCAAAAACCACAAACTCTGAACATGCGTTCCATCCGAATCCCTCCTTTTGTCTAGTCGTGTGCATTCAAAATAATTATAAATGAAATTGTAAGGTAATGTAAAGGATGCCTTTTGTTTCTATGTGAGAACCGACGCCTGATAATAACATGTTACGCAATTTTCCATCATATTTTCTAATTCCACAATCTTAACATTGTCAAACAATGCTTCAAACATACCTTTTAAGAATGAGTTGTGCATTGCACAGATTGTACTAGGCTCGACATTGGTAACTTCTTTAAAAGGACAATTGAAGATTCTAAAGAGAATGTTGTTTTCTTCCTCGCTTGCCTGTATTTCAGGTGAGAACCCTGCAATGGTAGCCGCATTTTTAAGCATGCTGACTTTTTCATCAAAAGTCAGATCGTCAATCGACGTTGAGCTTAGGGTTAGTTGCTGATTAATTAATTCCTCCCCAAATACCTTCCCTGTTTCATAAAGAGCCTTTTTTCCTTGTTCTCCTAATGTCATCATCGTCTTAATGGCAATTCTTGAAAGAAGCTGATAGTCCCTATATGGAAAATGAAGTTGAATGACTTTATCGGATAATCGATAAAGCCTGCTAGGGCGTCCGCCTTTCCCTGTCTTACGTGCATCCGAGGTAAGCATGTCCACATCTTCAAGTTTTGATAAATGCAAACGTGCTACATTTGGATGAATTTTAAAAGAATCGGCGATTTGCTGTACAGATACATCTTGATGGTTGTTAACGATATATTGATATATATAATATCGGGTGGGATCTGCTAACACGTTTGTAATTTTTAGCGTTTGTTCCATTATATCCTCCTGCTGTTCCATAGTTTAACCATTGTTCCATTATAATACAGGCAGAAAAAAATGGAATAACAGAAACAGCAATCTCCTTTAAGTTTAAAAAAAGTTCACATTTCAAACTGATATATAGTGCAAATGAATATACAAAACTTAAACGAATATTATACAATTATTTTATAGAGTTTTTTTAGAACAAAATGTGAACGGAGAGTGATAAGAATGGGACGGTTAAAACGGTTAACTTTCTTTTCGTACCCAAGCTATACATCTTGCCGAAAAACAAAAAAATGGTAAAAAACCAATCAAGTATCATTCGATGAACGTCATTTATGCAAAGAAACTCCTACAGAAGGAGAGTTAAAAAGAATCCTTGAATTGACAACGGAAGGACTTGATGAGGTCTTAGCAACAAGAAGTGAAGCCTATAAAGGCTTACATGTTAATATTGACGAAATGCTGCTTTCTGATATCATCCAATTATTAACAAAAGAACCTGAATTATTAAGAAGACCCATCCTCATTGATGGAGAAAAGCTTGTGGTTGGACATAATGAAGATGCGCTAAGAAATTTTGTTTCATAAAAGTATGATTTGAAAATGAGTTTATTCTCGAATAATCTTTCGAGGATTTTTTTATTTTAAAGGAGGAATTTGTCGTGCAATGTCGAAACACTACTACAAGAAACATAGGAGGTGATGAAAGATTTGATATCGATTGAAAAGAAAGCAGAAAAAATCCTTTCCCGTGCCATTCAATTATCGGCATCGGATATTCACGTTTTACCACGCAGAGAGGGCCCTCTCATTCAATTTAGGATTGACAATAAGCTCGTTCCTCAGGAAACATTGTCATTCTTTGAAACGGAACGACTGATCTCCCATTTAAAGTTCCTTGCCGCAATGGATATAGGTGAGAAAAGAAGACCTCAGAGTGGTTCAATTACCGTCAATTTAGCAAAAAAAGTGGTTGGACTTCGCCTTTCCACATTACCAACTGCACATCTCGAAAGTTTGGTCATCCGCCTGATTCCCCAGCAGAATATCCTTCCTCTAGAACAGTTATCCCTATTTCCAAACACCGTTCAAAAACTGGTTGCTCTTCTGAAACATTCCCATGGCATGCTCATATTTACCGGTCCGACTGGTAGTGGGAAAACCACGACATTATACTCCCTGCTTCATCATTCAAAAGAAATGATTAACCGGAACATCATTACACTTGAAGATCCCATTGAAAATGTGTCAGAAAAGGTTCTACAAGTTCAAATTAATTGAAAAGGCAGGAATTACGTATTCTGTTGGTCTAAAAGCTGTGCTTAGGCATGATCCCGACGTGATTATGGTCGGTGAAATCAGGGATTCCGAAACAGCAAAAATTGCAGTTCGCGCTGCATTAACGGGTCATTTAATTCTCACAACCATGCATACAAGGGATGCACAAGGAGCTATCTCTAGGTTGCTCGAATTTGGAATCAGCTTGCTTGAGATAGAACAGAGTTTGATTGGTGTGACGGCTCAACGGCTGGTTGAACTAACATGTCTGCAATGTAAAGAGGTTTGTACATCTGGTTGCCAAATGATTGCTCGTAATAAAAGGGCAAGTGTGTATGAACTACTTTATGGAAAAAGCTTGGCAGAAGTATTGAAGCTGACGAGAGAGGAAAAAGGGAAGGGGACGGTCTCCTACCGCCAATTAAAGGATGAGATAGGAAAAGCGGTGGCAATGGGCTATGTGGATTCACATGAATTTGAACGGCTGGTATACGATGAAGGCAAAAAGTAAATGGAGGATAAAAGAACAAGCTGTCTTTATCTCGAAGCTGGGGGAATTATTAAGTCATGGCTATCCCTTAGCCGAGGCGATACATTTTCTGGAGTTTCAGGAATCAAAGAAGAAAGCTGAGGATTTTACTAGAGCTATTCAGGATTTAAGGAACGGACATCCGCTGCATCAAGTGTTAACCCATCTTAATTTTCATCCACAGCTTGTAAGCTATATATTTTATGGAGAACAATGCGGTGACCTCAATCGGGCGTTGATAGAAGGAGGTAGATACTGGAAGAAAAGAACAGAAGATTTGGATAAGGTGAAAAAGTTGATGGTGTATCCAATTTTCTTATTCTTTTTTGTGAACATCGTGTTTTATATCCTGCAGAGTGTCCTCCTTCCAAAATTCCAGACAATCTTTTTTACGATGAATGTTGAACAGAATATCATCCTGAAATTACTGGTAGCCTCTTCAGTTATTCTTCCTGTCGTCCCCTTTATCTTACTCGCATTGCTTCTTTTCTTTTTTTTACTCAAACAATTTTGGTTTAACAAGTTATGTCCCTTAAGGCAGCGAAGAATATTAATAAACATTCCGCTCGTAGGTACATTCATTAAGTTATATGAAACGTATTTTTTTACAAGCCAATTCAGTGGCTTACTCTCTGGAGGGCTTTCCATTAACGAGAGCATCAAATTATTCTCCATAAATCAGCAACAGCCTTTTTACCAGAAGCTTTGCTCAATTATCAAAGATGATTTAATTGAAGGCAGATCGCTAGAAATGATTTTTCAGGAACTGCCTTACTTTGATAGAAATTTATCATTAATAGCCGCAAATGGTCAAAAGTACGGCAGGCTTGATTCAGAGTTACTTCATTACAGTCGTTTTTTGCTAGAGAAAATTGAAGAAAGAATGAATTCAATTTTGAAAATCATTCAGCCTCTTATGTTTTCATTGATCGGCCTGTTGATTGTTTCCATTTATTTAGCAGTCTTACTGCCAATGTTTTCTCTGCTCGAAGGGATATAGAATATTCTTAATAAATTCTGGAGGTGAATCTGCGCTGGAATAATTTTGGGAATAGAATAAGTGTATGAAATTCCTCATCTATTTTCATGTTTTTGGCAGCAGAATGATATGAAGAAAATGTTGAATGAAAGAGGTTTTACATTAATTGAAATGCTTATTGTTTTGCTCGTAATATCCATTCTTTTAATTATTACAATCCCAAATATAACAAAGCATCAATCGACGATTCACTCTAAAGGATGTGAAGCGTTTGTTAAGATGGCTCAAGCACAGGTTCAAGCCTATGAAATAGATAATGGCAAACTTCCTGCGAATATTGATGAATTGGAAAGTCAAGGGTACCTTAAACAAAAATCATGCCCGAATGGGGATGGTATTAGTCTGGATAACAAGGGAAAGGTTACGGTAATTGAGTAGCAGCAAATTGATTGTGCGGCCTTCCTGTGGAGGTTATACACTGTCAGAAACCCTCGTCGTCCTCGTTATTTTTGTACTGCTAAGTGGCATCGGTCTAAATTTATATCCAAGCTTCATTAAAGGAATGGAAAATAGGATATTCATTTCTCAACTGAAAGAGGACATTTTCTATGCGCAGCAGTATGCCATCAGCCATGAAAGTCTGATTTACCTTCATATGGATAATACGAATAGGATTTACACGGTAACATCCTATAAGGAGGGGGTTGTGCTTGAGAGGAGCATACCAAAGGATATACAGTTCTTAAGTGGAACATTAGGACTTTCGTTTCATTTTAATCAGTATGGAAATGCTTCAAAAGCAGGGACGATGATGATTGATACGACAAAAGGGAAGTACAAGTTAGTCCTTAATATCGGTAAAGGGAGGTTTAGGATTGAGAAACAGTAGAGGTTATGTCTACTTAGAAATGATAGCCGCTTTTTCTTTATGTATATTCTTGGTCATTTCGATTCTGCCGATACTGGAGGAGATAATGACCAATCGGAAAAATGTTGTCTTAAGAACAGAAGCCCACTATTTGTTATATGAAAGATTGACCGCTTTCATGGATGGGGAGGTAAATGCTGTCGACCAGGAAATCCATTTCCAGAAAAGATTGTATGAACTAACATGGAAGGACCAGAGGGATTTTCCAGGTATGATTGAAGGATGTGTACGATATGAAAATGCAGTCGGTAAATCAGAATCCATTTGTGATGCTGCGAAAAAATGATGGCTTTACAATAATTGAAATGCTTTTTTCTTTAATGATATTAATGACCACATCTATTTTCATCTTACAACTTTTTTCAATTATTCACACCCAGTTAGAATCAAAAGACAAATTGCATCCTAAAGAGTGGGAAATCTTTACGATGCAAATGCAACAGGAGGTCAGGGGTGCTAAAAGTCAGGATGTAATAGATAATAAATTATATTTACTTTCAGGTGACCAGTTATCTTTTATTGAACAATATGAGGATAAGCTCCGCAGGCGAGTGAATGGAAAAGGTCATGAGGTCATCCTGCAGAACATTTCAAAATTCCAGGTTGAGAAGGATGGTAACGTCATTGTGTTAAATATAACGGATAACGCGGGAAATACTGTTATTCGTAGGTTTCATCCTTTCTTTAAAAGTGAGTCGAAAGATGATGAATAATCAAAAAGGGGTCGTTTTCCCGATGGTCATGATTGTAGCGAGTGTTTTTATCATGTTCACGATATTAATGATCGATCAATTTATCATCGATAAAAAATTTTATAAAGAAGTGGAAGAAACGCTTGTAGCCGATCATCTAGTGCATCTAGCCGTTAATGAGGTGACAGCTGAGTGGGGTGAAGAGATACCGAAGAACCTTCAGGGGGATATCTCATATCCCAATGGTGATGTCCATTATATATTAACGAAACAAGATGCACGTTATGCCTTTATCGAATTTGCTTCCTCGACTAAAAATAACCGAGTTGGTAGAATCATTATTCAATATGACAAAGAATTAGGTAGAGTTATAGAATGGATAGAAAAACAGTCAGTGTAACACGGATGAAGTCAACCTGAGGTGCGGATTCAGTGATATGGAATTAGTAGATTGAAAATACTCCATTGTGATAACTATGTCAGTAACAAGTGGAGAAGGGATTCAGGAAGGATGAAAACCGTTTTTGGCTAACTGAGTATGAGGATATCGAACGGAATGATTTTTTCAATGATAGGGTTGCCTATATGAAAAGTCAGAGCTTACCATGATACAACAAGCAGATCCAAATAGTAACCATCTCGGGTAAACTTGAAAGAATAAAAGAAGCATAAACGGGGCATGCTTTATTAAAGGGTGATATTGTATGTCTACAAATGCTTATATCAAATATCTTACACAGCAGCTTGTCGAATATTTTAATTTGACCAAGAAAGAACGGAAAGAAAAACGCCGTCATCGGAAAGAGGATAAAAGTCATGGTGTGTCCCACTGGTTTGGTATTGTCCCTTTCGCTTTGTCGATGTTTGTAAGAAAAAAAATCAAAAAATAAAACAGATGTCCTAAGCTTTGGGACATCTGTTTTTTTGTTTAGTCAGGCAAATATAGCTAGGCATTTGTAGTAGAGAAGTCATTTTTGAAAAAAATCCATTTATCCTAACGCTCTATCTGATAAGTAAAATAAACCGCCATTGATGATTGATATTAGAATATTTGGTTCATATTGGGCCTGTAATGCCTGTTTTTCAGTGAAATAACTTTCGCTTTTTTCATCCATATCCTTATAAAAATGCTCCAATAAATTTAAGTCATTCTGCCAGCGCTCTATGGCTTCTTCCGCCCAAGAATGGTCATCGTTCTCGAAACTGGTTCGGATATATGTATCAAGTCTTGCTAACCCACTTTTTGGCATGATTAACGGTGAGAGGGTGAAGGAGTAATCCGGTATCTTCGGTGTGACCTTAACCGGTAAAACACGATTGTGAAATCCTTCCATGATCTCTCCGGAGATTAAATTCAATCCGACAGACATAAAGATATCTTTTTTTCGATCACATTGATAAGATATTTTCACATTTAGTGTTAGCCAGGGAAACAATGGATTATGCCCGCCATTTGATGGAAGTGTATCCTCGAAAAGTCTAGTATATCCAGCCAGCCTTTTTGTTGATTCGATAATTTGACGGAGACGGGGCGAACCAAAGTGAATTCGTTCTCCTTTCATATTGGGTGGAGCCTGTTCAGGATCGGTAATGAAAGTAATCTGTGCTGGGTTTGGAATCCCGCCCGTTTTTTCGAGATAATGCCAATAAAAGGGACGGTTCATTAACTCTTTATCCATTTCAATCGTCAGTTGAACAGTAATATGGGATGGGGTATTTTCTAGTACTTCACAATCATTAGCTTCAAAGAAAGTTATTAAAAAATTATGAATTTCCTGTTGCTGCATGAATCTCACCTTCCTTCATAGCTTGAGCGAATTGAATCATGGATGAAAAATTATCCATCTTAATTTTCATTTCACCCTCTGTTCTTGACTCACCGACCACGTCAATTAAATATTCTTCGATGTTGCTAATATCCAGCTTCGTTAAAATATCATCCAATTCACCAATTACTTTTTCAAACAAATGGATTTTTTCATATAATAATTTCAAAATATGTTCTTCAACTGTATTTTTCGTTGCAAAGTTATAAATCATGACATCTTCTTCCTGACCAAGTCGGTGAATCCGTCCAATTCTTTGTTCAAGTCTCATTGGATTCCATGGCAGGTCAAAATTAATCAAGTGGTGGCAAAATTGAAGGTTTATTCCTTCCCCACCAGCTTCGGTAGCAATTAAAACCTGAATCTGCTTTTGGAATAATTCTCTCATCCAGTCTTTTTTTCCACGCTTAAATCCGCCGCGGAAAGGAACCGAGGAAATTCCATTCTGTTGTAAATACCACTGTAAATATAGCTGAGTAGCTCTGTATTCCGTAAAAATAATCACTTTGTCATCAATTTTCTTGATGAGTTCTAAAGCTTTTTCAGCCTTGGAGTTTTGTACCGTTTCATTTACCTTCTCAAACAGCTCATCCAGCTTTGCTAAGAAGTCAGGGGAAGGCTGTTCATATTTGGCTTTCATGTTTTTCAATGTATAAAAAACGGCTTCTCTGCTGCTGCATGCTTCTCTTTGGAGCGTGAGTGCTGAAAAAGAACTTCCCTTCGCCCTATCTGAAACAGGCTTAAATTTGGAAACAGCGTCGTACAAGGCTTGTTCAGTTGGAGAAAATTCAATGATGATTGTTTCCACCTGCCTTTTGGTCCATTCAATTCCAGTATCAGCCCGTCGGTTCCGAATCATTACAGTATTGACGAGTTCCTTTAGATGCTCATCCTCAATAATATTACGGCCTTTGCCTTTATATTTCTCAGAAAAGAGTGTTGCATTTCCCAGGTGCCCCGGTTTTAATAACGAAACTAGATGGAAAATTTCTTCGACTTTATTTTGAATTGGCGTAGCTGTCAGCAGTAAACAAAATTTCTTTTTCAGATTTTGGACAAATTCATAGTTCTTCGTTTTATTATTTTTAAGTTTATGAGCTTCATCAATAATGATAAAGTCATATTCCTGATTAAAAATGATATCTCGATGCGGAGCGCGTTTCGCTGTATCAATGGATGATATAACAACATCGCATGATTCCCACACATAACTTTTTCTTTGAACAACAGCCGGAATATGAAACTTGGTATTCAATTCAAAAGACCATTGACTTACAAGTGAAGCGGGTACAAGGATTAATACTTTTTTAACAAGACCTCGGATCATGTATTCTTTTAGAATCAAGCCAGCTTCGATTGTTTTACCGAGACCTACTTCATCAGCTAAAATGGCTTTTCCATTCATCTTTTCAACTACCTGCTTTGCTGCTTCCAATTGGTGGGGAAGCGGGGTGAGCTGTGGAAGATGCTTGGGTGCCTGTAAACCTTCAAAATCAGGAATAATGAGGTTTTCTTCCATTTGAACAGCCAATTTATAAAGCTCCCAATTTCCCCATGGACCGTCATTTTCCATCTTTTGTAGAAACCCGTCATTCCAATCAGAACTGAAGGATATATTAATTTTCATTGAAACTACTCCTTCTAAAATCATAATTTTCTTATTTAGGGTTGAAACCCGAACATTTTATATGTGTAGTAAGAAAAATATTTCTCTGTAAAAAGATATTGCAGAGAAAAGTTTCTTAAGGTAGGATGTAAGTATATTTAGAAAATTCCAATTTCCCAAACGCTTAAAAGAAGCGTCCATTTTTCTGAATGTAGCGTTTTTAATAGTATGGGCAACCGGCTCCTACTTTATCCCAGATTAACAGACTAGAGATCATTCATTAAGTTCCCCGAAGTTTTAAGGAGAGTTGGTAGAGAACGCATTTTGTAAATGCACAGAGGTTTTACTAACTATCAGTAGGAATTATTTACTTTCCTAATTGGTGGAGACACATTTATATGCGGGTGAAGATAAGGGGAGAGACTACGAATGTAGCGCCGAAGGAGCAAACTTAGCAGTGAATCTCTCAGGCAAAAGAACTCTTATTGGACGCAACTCTGGAGAGCGCCGCTCGTTGCAGGACGGCCACCAAAGGGGAAAACCTATTATATAGGTAAACTTTCAGGTTTCAGGACAGAGAAAAAGCTCTATAGGGCTTTCTCTGTCCTTTTTTGTGCCCTTTTTTCCTCATTATGAACAGGATGAGAAGTATAAGAAGATCTGATTGAATGGAAAGAAGATTTTAGAAAAGAAAGCAAAGTACATTTAAAAAATATAAGGGGGGTCATTTTTTGACCAATTTAAAAAGAACGCCACTATTTGAGGTTTATCGTGAATGCGGAGGAAAAACAATCGATTTTGGCGGCTGGGAACTTCCTGTTCAATTTTCGGGTATCAAGGACGAACATGAAGCAGTTCGTACAAAAGCTGGCTTATTTGATGTCTCCCATATGGGTGAGGTTGATGTAAAGGGACCAGGGAGTCTTTCCTTTTTACAAAAAATGATGACCAATGATGTATCAAAGCTAAAACAGGGTGGTGCAATTTATACGGCTATGTGTTATGAAAACGGCGGTACGGTTGACGATCTTATCATTTATAAAAGAGCAGAAGATGACTATCTGCTCGTGGTCAATGCCGCCAATACAGAAAAAGATTTTAACTGGCTTCAAGCTAATTGTTCAGAGGATGTCCAACTTTCGAATGTATCAAGCGATTATACACAGTTGGCATTGCAGGGACCTCTTGCAGAGAAAATATTACAAAAACTATCTAATGATACACTTTTGAGTGAAATTGGCTTTTTTAAATTCAAGGAAAATGTCCTGATAAATGGGCTTTCCACGATCGTTTCACGTACAGGATATACGGGTGAAGATGGTTTTGAAATATATAGCCGCAGTGAAAATGGCCCGGCCCTTTGGAGAGCTATTCTTGATGCAGGAAAAGAAGAAGGGATACAGCCGATAGGTTTAGGGGCACGTGACACACTCCGCTTTGAAGCTAAACTTCCGCTTTATGGACAGGAGCTTTCACCGGATATTACCCCAATTGAAGCCGGGATTGGTTTTGCGGTTAAAGTGGATAAGGAAGCCGACTTTTTCGGGAAAGCCGTTCTAGCTGAACAAAAGGAAAATGGGGCACCACGTAAGCTTGTCGGAATTGAAATGATTGACCGAGGCATTCCTCGTCATGGTTATAAGGTATACAGTGGGGATAAAGTCATTGGTGAAGTTACGACTGGCACTCAATCACCAACCTTGAAGAAAAATGTAGGATTGGTACTTATCGATAAAGACTATTCGGTGATGGATTTGGAAGTCGAAGTGGAAATTCGTTCAAAACGATTGAAAGCCGTTATTATACAAACACCTTTTTATAAAAAACCACGTAAATAGAGAGGAATGGTCATTAAGATGAAACATCGTTACTTACCCATGACAGAGCAGGATAAACAACAAATGCTGGAGGTAATAGGGGTCCCTTCTGTTGAGAACCTTTTCAACGATATTCCTGAAAGTGTCCGTTTTCAAGGCGAATATGACATTAAACCAGCTAAATCAGAGCCAGCCTTAATGAAAGAATTATCAAAACTTGCGGCCAAGAATGCTGATCTTAAAAACTATGCTTCCTTTCTTGGTGCGGGCGTGTATGACCATTATTCACCGGTCATCGTCGATCACGTTCTATCCCGTTCGGAGTTTTATACAGCCTACACTCCTTATCAGCCGGAAATTTCACAGGGGGAGCTTCAGGCCATTTTTGAATATCAAACGATGATTTGTGAAATGACCGGAATGGATGTAGCTAACTCCTCCATGTATGACGGAGGGACGGCATTAGCGGAAGCAGCGATGCTTGCATCCGGTCATACACGACGTAAGAAAATTCTCATTTCAGCTGCAGTACATCCTGAATCAAGGGAAGTCGTTAAGACGTATGCGAAAGGTCAGCGAGTAGAAGTCATTGAAATTCCATTTAAAGATGGTGTGACAGATCTAGCCGCCTTAAAGGAATTGGCAAAAGATGATATTGCGGGAGTCATTGTCCAATATCCAAACTTCTTTGGACGTATTGAACCGTTGAAAGAAATGGAAGAAATCATTCATGATGTGAAATCCATGTTTATCGTTTCGAGTAACCCTCTTGCACTAGGTGCATTGACACCCCCAGGTGCCCTTGGAGCTGATATCGTAACAGGCGATGCTCAGCCATTCGGTATTCCAGCAGCTTTTGGCGGACCTCATTGCGGATACTTTGCGGTCACGAACAAACTTGTTCGAAAAGTGCCAGGTCGTCTCGTCGGGCAAACAGTGGATGAAGATGGTAAACGGGGATTTGTACTGACACTTCAAGCTCGTGAGCAACACATTCGTCGTGACAAGGCAACATCCAATATCTGTTCCAATCAGGCGTTGAATGCTTTAGCAGCTTCTGTTGCGATGACCGCACTTGGGAAAAAGGGTGTCAAAGAAATGGCTGTTAATAATATTCAAAAAGCCTATTATGCGAAAAAAGCTTTAAAGGAAAAAGGAATAGAAGTGGTGTTTGAAGGACCTTCGTTTAATGAATTTGTCATTAAATTGCCGGCTCCTTACCAAGAAATTAATCAAAGTCTTTTTGATAAAGAAATGATCGGCGGCTTCGACTTAGGGACTGTTTATCCACAGTTGAAAGACCATATGCTTGTGGCTGTAACAGAACTTAGAACAAAAGAAGAAATTGATGCACTTGCGCAGGAATTGGGGGATCAACATGAATAATCAAGATCAATCACTCATTTTTGAAATCAGTACGTCCGGTCGAATCGGGTACAGTCTACCGGAAATGGATGTTGAAAAAATTTCGCTTGAAGAGATTTTTCCTGCCGAGTACATCCGTCAAGAAGAGGCTGAGCTTCCAGAAGTATCGGAATTAGATATCATGCGTCATTATACGGCTTTATCCAAACGGAATCACGGGGTGGATTCGGGCTTTTATCCACTCGGTTCTTGTACGATGAAGTATAACCCGAAAATAAATGAAAATGTGGCGCGTTTTAACGGTTTCGCCCATATCCATCCATATCAAGATCCGGCGACTGTGCAGGGAGCCTTGGAACTATTATTTGACTTGCAAGAACATTTAACAGAAATCACAGGGATGGATCAAGTGACTTTACAGCCAGCAGCAGGTGCACATGGTGAATGGACAGGGTTAATGATGATTCGCGCCTTCCATGAAGCGAACGGTGATACAGCACGGACGAAAGTGATTGTTCCTGATTCGGCACACGGTACGAATCCAGCTTCCGCCACTGTTGCGGGACTGGAAACGATTACGGTAAAATCTGATGAAAATGGCTTAGTTGACCTTGAAGATTTAAAGCGCGTGGTAGGTTCGGATACGGCGGCTTTAATGCTGACGAATCCCAATACGCTAGGATTGTTTGAAGAGAATATTTTGGAAATGGCAAAACTTGTCCACGATGCTGGTGGGAAGCTTTATTATGACGGGGCCAATCTTAATGCAGTCTTATCTAAAGCCCGCCCAGGTGATATGGGCTTTGATGTGGTCCATTTAAATCTCCATAAAACATTTACAGGTCCACATGGCGGCGGTGGTCCGGGTTCTGGTCCTGTCGGAGTAAAATCGGATTTGATTCCCTACTTGCCTAAACCACTCGTGGTCAAACGAGATGAGCAATTTATGCTGGATTATGATCGCCCGCAATCCATCGGAAGAGTTAAACCTTATTACGGAAACTTCGGAATAAATGTGAGGGCTTATACGTACATTCGTTCAATGGGTCCTGATGGTCTTAAGGCTGTCACGGAGAATGCGGTCATCAATGCGAATTATATGATGCGTAGGTTGGAACCATATTTTGATTTACCATATAATCGTCATTGTAAGCATGAATTTGTGCTTAGTGGCCGCCGGCAAAAGAAGTTGGGCGTCCGAACACTCGATATTGCCAAAAGATTACTAGACTTCGGCTATCATCCACCTACTATTTACTTCCCGTTGAACGTGGAAGAAGGAATGATGATAGAACCGACTGAAACGGAGTCAAAGGAAACTCTCGACGCGTTCATTGATGCGATGATTCAAATAGCTAAGGAAGCGGAAGAAACTCCGGAAATCGTACAGGAAGCGCCACATACAACAGTTATTAAAAGGCTGGATGAAACACTTGCTGCAAGAAAACCAGTCCTCCGTTATCAAGCTTAATAGCCTAAATAAAAATCCCCGCCATCAGAGCGGGGATTTTTATTTTTTATATGTATAGAGAATGACCGGCTGGAAATGAATATACCATAAGACATAATAAGCAATAAGACGGCATTTCATTTCAATTTTTAGAATGATAGCTTTTTAATTAAAAAGAGCCCATGCGGAGATGGGTTCTTATTTCTTTGCTTTAATTTTACCGGTCCACATTTTGAAACCGCCTTTTAGATGAAACAGTTCTTTGTAGCCTTTTTTGTATAGCATGGCTGCAGCTCTTCCGCTGATGATTTCGCTTTGAGCGTACAAGTATACAGGCTTGTCCGGTCTAATTTCAACCAGGCGAGTTTTCATTTGTGTCATAGGGATGTTTCTTGCGCCTAAGATATGACCATTATCAAATTCATTTGGTTCCCGCACATCGATTAGTTGTACTTTTCTGTAGTTAGCAATAAATTCATCCTGTGTTAACGTTTTAACGATTTTACGCTGGCGGTACCAATTAAAAAGTGAATACGCAATAACCGCTCCTATGATGATGAGCAGTGTATATAATAATTCCAAACATAAAAACTCCCTTCTACCTAACGAATACAGACAATCTTTATTATATAATTGCTTTAACTAATAATCAAAAAATATTTTCGTAAAATTCTTTATCGACTTAATAGTACTTTCTTTTTTAGAGTGTTAAAGTCTGTTAAACTACTACATGTGAGTTTTTTTTATGACGGAATTACTGACCTACTTTAAAGCAGTCTACATGAAATGAGGGGTAAGGATGACAAAAGAAAAATGGGGATTTATAGATTCAGGATATTGTTCACCGGCTTTTAATATGGCGATGGACGAAGCTCTTTTAAACTGGCAGAGTAAAGGGGAAATACCACCGATTATACGCTTTTACGGTTGGGACCCAGCTACATTGTCGATTGGTTATTTTCAAAAGGCAGAATCTGAAATTGATATAGCAGAAGTTAAAAGGCAGGGCCTTGGTTTTGTTCGCAGACCAACAGGAGGACGTGCGGTACTGCATGAACATGAATTAACCTATAGTGTAATTGTTCCAGAATCCTATCCGGGAATGCCTAATACCGTTACAGAAGCATATCGGGTCATTTCTGAAGGCATATTAATGGGATTTAGAAATCTTGGACTAGATGCTTCCTTTTCCGTACCTCGAACCGAAGAGGAAAAAGCGGCATTAAAAACACCAAGATCTTCGGTTTGCTTTGATGCGCCAAGCTGGTATGAATTGGTTGTTGAGGGCCGGAAGGTAGCTGGCAGTGCACAAACAAGGCAAAAAGGTGTAATCCTTCAGCATGGGGCAATTTTACTTGAGCTTGATGAGGACAAGCTTTTTAGTGTATTTAAATTCTCCAATGATAGGGTTAAAGAAAGAATGCAAAAAAATTTAAAAAACAAAGCTGTGGCCATTAATGATATTGCTGGAAGAAAGATTACCATCCCTGAAGCAAAAGTTGCTTTTGAAAAAGGTTTTGCAGAAGGGCTGTCCATTGATTTAGAGCCATACGTCCTCAATGAAAAACAGTTGCTAGAGGTAAAGACCCTTGCTGAAAGTAAATATGAAAGTGATGAATGGAATTTTTTGAGATAGAGGAAGCAGGATGATTAGAATAGATAATAAAAATGTTCAGATTTGTGTAAACAAATAAGCTTTTCCTTGCAACTATAAGCACTAACAAGGATAGGGAAAAAGCAAGGTTCAAATTAATTGAAATCTGATGAAAAATTATTATAAATCGACATTTTCCTCCCTATTACTAACTATATTAATTGATTTATCGTTTGACAAAATTAAAAGTTAATCAACGTAAACACAATATATAGTAGTCGAAATATTTATTGCGACACTATATATTGATTTTTGAGTTTCACTATGATAAATTTAGGGTAACTTGTTAAGCGAAACGGACATGTAAGACTACATATAGATTTTTGCAGCAAGAACGGATCTTGAAACATATAAAGGAGAGGGAATTATGTCGGTTGTAATAAAAGAAGCTTTAAAGGTTGATCTAGAAAGGTTGAATAAGGATATTTCTTTATTTCCCCAGGTCCATCCTGTAACAGCTGATATGAAAATGACGCATAAAGGCGTGTCCCGTCTAGTTATGCTTGACCGCTATTCTTTTAAGGATACTGAAAAAATTACGCTATCGACTGGCGATTTTGTAGTATTGACGATTAAGGAAGATCCGAAATTTCCTGCACGGGGTCTTGGTTACATCGTTGAAATAGATTGGGAAACGAAAAAAGCTAAGGTATTAGTGGATGATGAATTCCGCGGAGCATTAGATAACCCGGAAGAAGTGGAAACTGGGATTGTAAATCGGCCGCTTGATATCATTGAAAAGCCGCTTGAAATATACTATGAACAAATTGCAAAACGTAATGCTACGGGATTGGCTTCAGTGGAAACGACTGAAGAAAAAAGAACGGAATGGTTCAATAAGTTCTATGAAGAATTAAAGAACCTTAATTTTGTCCCTGCAGGACGTGTATTATATGGAGCTGGTTCTAACACGGATGTTACTTATTTTAATTGCTATGTAATGCCATTTGTTCCGGATTCACGCGAAGGAATTTCCGAACATCGAAAGCAAGTCATGGAAATCATGAGCCGCGGAGGCGGTGTAGGTACGAACGGATCGACACTTCGTCCAAGAAACACGTTGGCAAAAGGGGTAAATGGAAAATCCTCCGGTTCAGTTTCATGGCTTGATGATATTGCGAAATTGACCCATCTTGTTGAACAGGGCGGAAGCAGACGCGGTGCACAAATGATTATGCTTGCGGATTGGCATCCAGATATTGCTGAGTTCATTATTTCGAAAATGCAAAATCCACGGATTCTTCGCTACTTAGTGGAAAACACAAAAGATGAAGCCATCAAAAAATATGCTACGGATAAATTAAAATTCACACCGCATACCGAACAAGAAACGGCTATGTACCAAGGTATTATCAACTATAAAGAGATTCCGGGTTTAGGCGGATTTAGCGAGAAAATCATTAGAGAGGCCGAGGAAAAGGTTCGTACAGGCGGAACGTACAGTGTCCATAATGCTGATTTTCTAACAGGCGCCAATATCTCGATTTGCTTGACTAAGGAATTTATGGAAGCTGCCGAAAAAGATGGGGAATATGAATTGCGTTTCCCGGATGTTGAAAGCTATAATGCTGAAGAAATGGCGATTTATAATGAAGAATGGCACAATGTCGGTGATGTACGCCAGTGGGAAAAAATGGGCCGGAAAGTTCGTGTTTACCGTAAAATCCGAGCTAAAGAGCTTTGGAACTTAATTAATATTTGTGCTACTTATTCTGCAGAGCCGGGTATTTTCTTTATTGATAATGCTAACGAGAAAACAAATGCAAAAGCATACGGACAACAAGTTGTAGCAACGAACCCATGTGGTGAACAGCCACTGGCTCCATACTCAGTATGTAACCTAGCAGCAGTCAATTTAGCAGAAATGGCTGATAAAGAAAACAAAACCGTAAACTTTGAGAAACTTAAGAAGACCGTAGAAGTGGGTGTGCGTATGCAGGATAACGTCATTGACGCAACCCCTTACTTCTTAGATGAAAACAAGAAACAAGCACTCGGCGAGAGACGGGTTGGTCTTGGTGTAATGGGTCTACATGATTTGTTAATCTATTGTGAAACGGAGTACGGATCTGAAGAAGGAAATATCCTGGTAGACAAGGTGTTTGAAACGATTGCAACTACAGCATACAGGACTTCAGTAGACCTCGCTAAAGAAAAGGGCAGTTTCCCGTTCCTAATCGGGTCAACTGATGAAGAAACCAATGAGCTTAGAACGCGTTTCACTCAAACAGGATTTATGGAAAAAATGCCAGAAGATATCAGAGACAGTGTTGCTGAACATGGTATCCGTAACTCTCACTTATTGACAGTTGCTCCTACAGGCAGCACAGGTACGATGGTTGGGGTATCAACTGGTCTTGAACCATATTTCTCTTTCACTTATTTCCGCAGCGGTCGTCTTGGTAAATTCATTGAGGTTAAGGCTGACATCGTACAGGAATACTTGGAACGTCATCCAAAAGCGGATCCAGAAAAGCTTCCGAAATGGTTCATTTCTGCAATGGAATTGGCTCCTGAAGCTCATGCTGATGTTCAATGCATTATTCAACGCTGGATTGACAGCTCGATTAGTAAAACGGTTAACGCTCCTAAAGGATATACCGTTGAACAAGTTGAAAAAGTATATGAACGTCTATACAAAGGCGGAGCAAAAGGCGGTACGGTCTATGTAGATGGAAGCCGTGACAGTCAGGTACTTACGCTTAAAGCAGAAGAAAACCAAATGGATGAGCAACTTGAAATGGATGAATTAACAGATGTGGAAGAAAAGAAAAAAGTCGTATTAGTTGATACGATAAATGAACTGCGTTCGACGAATGTTACGATTGGGTCGGAAGTAGGTAACACCTGCCCAGTTTGCCGTAAAGGTGAAGTTCAGGAAATGGGTGGATGTAATACATGCACGAATTGTGGCGCACAATTAAAATGCGGCCTATAAGCTTAATTTAAGAAAGGCGTTAAGGTACAGCTGAAAAGCTGATCTTAACGCCTTTTTTTTGCAGATCTTTGAGTGTTTATTCAATATTTTGAGCTTTTAAATTTAAGATTACCTTTTATTGGTTTATAAACAAGTAATTGTTATTAGTTCTCATGAAGGCTTTCCTTGATATATGGTTAAACTACAAAGTATTAACTATGATGGGGTGTATGAATGGAAAATCAGAAATGCGATAATACGAAGGTAAGTGCTTGGTGTATTGTAAGCATGGCTTCGATTCCGCTCGTCATGACACTAGGAAATTCTATGCTTATTCCCGTGTTGCCGGTTTTTGAAGAAAAAGTGAATATAACATCTTTTCAGTCGAGTATGATAATCACCAGTTATTCAATCGCTTCCATTTTTCTAATTCCAGTAGCAGGTTACTTGTCTGATCGCATTGGAAGGAAAAAAGTTATTCTACCAAGCCTAATTTTAGCTTTGATAGGTGGTTTGATTGCTGGTTTTGTTTCTTGGAAGATGGACAATCCGTATACCTGGATTATCATGGGCCGTGTTCTTCAAGGGATTGGTGCGGCTGGGGCAACTCCAATCGTCTTGCCATTAGTAGGTGACCTTTATAAAGCGGATGATGAGAAAACAAGTTCCTGTTTAGGCATAATTGAAACATCGAATACCTTCGGGAAAGTGTTAAGTCCGATTTTAGGATCCTTATTCGCTTCACTTATTTGGTTTTTACCGTTCTTTTCTATTTCTTTTTTTAGTTTAATTTCAATTGTTCTCGTTTTTTTCTTTATAAAAGTACCAAAGAATAATCATGCACCAGTAAAGTTCAAAGAATTTTTAAATAAAACGAAAGTAACGTTTGAGGAGGGAGGGAAGTGGCTTTCCGTTGTATTCTTATTGGGCGTGTTTGTCATGCTTGTTCTTTTTGCAGTGCTATTTTTTTTATCGGAAAGTCTAGAAAAATTACATGATTTAAAAGGCGTTAAAAAAGGCTTTGTCTTGGCCATCCCTTTGTTCTTCTTATGTATTTCCTCTTATGTGGCAGGAAGGAAAATTAAAGGAAGCATACCGTTGATGAGAAAGATTATATTGATTAGCTTAATATTAATGTCAGGAAGTGTAGTTTTTGTCGGCTATACGAAGGAAAAAATGATGTTGCTGCTTATTATTACAAGTTTATTAGGAATCGCGATTGGCGCTATGCTGCCGACTTTGGATGCGCTTATTACTGAAAATATTGAAAAGACACAGCGGGGAACAATTTCCTCTTTTTATAGTTCTGCACGGTTTATCGGTGTTGCAGCAGGACCACCACTCATGTCAGTTTTAATGAAAAACCATTTAAATATGAGTTATATTATTGCCGGGATATTGGGTATAATCTTGCTTTTCCTTTCTTTTAAACTCCTTAAAGAAAATACAATGAAAATGAATACAGCAGAGAAGACCGAGTCTTAGGATTCGGTCTTCTCTGCTGTATTGGCATTTGTCAGCCATTTTCATTTTGCTGGGCAATTTCCTTTTCGGCCAAGTATTGGTTTCCATCCTTTAACACCGAGAATTGATCGACAGAGTCACCAGGGATATTCCGGGAATTGGGATATTTATTATCTGTTTGTACGGTAATTACTTGTTTACCCATGCCATTTGTTAAGAAGTTTTGCTTTTTAGCCATATCGCATCTCCAATCTTTGAATTTACCAATTAGAATCAATCATGAGGATAACTAAATTAAGAAAAACTATCCTTATAGGTTAGATTGTCTAGTTTGAATAAAAGTATGAACAAATCCATAAAAGAATGGAGAACGAAATGAAACCATTTATGCCACAGTTAGTATATATCGAGCCCAGGGCATTGGAATACCCGCTTGGCCGGGAATTGAAAAAGAAATTCGAGGATTTGAACATTGAAATCCGTGAGACCACATCACATAACCAAATTAGGGATCTTCCTGGAGAAAATGATCTGCAAAAATATCGTGTCGCCAAGTCGACGCTTGTGGTGGGCATCAGAAAAACATTGAAATTCGATTCTTCAAAGCCATCTGCTGAATATGCCATCCCTCTTGCTACCGGGTGTATGGGGCATTGTCATTATTGTTATTTACAGACGACACTCGGAACAAAGCCATACATTAGGACATATGTGAATCTCGAGGAAATTTTAGATTCAGCCGAAAAATATATCAATGAGAGAAAGCCTGAAATTACTCGTTTTGAGGCGGCCTGTACTTCAGATATCGTCGGAATTGATCATTTGACACATTCGTTAAAAAGGGCTATAGAATATTTTGGGAAAAGTGAATATGGGGTTTTAAGGTTCGTAACTAAATTTCATCATGTCGACCACCTGTTGGATGCTGAACATAATGGAAAAACGAGATTTCGGTTCAGTATAAATTCACGTTACGTAATAAAGAATTTCGAGCCCGGAACTTCGAGTTTCGAGGAAAGAATGGAAGCGGCATGTAAAGTAGCAGGTGCCGGATATCCCCTAGGTTTTATCGTAGCTCCAATATATCGTCATGAAGCATGGAAAGAGGGCTACCATGAATTATTCGAACGGTTAAGTGAGGCGTTAAAAGGGGTGGATATCCCGGACTTGACTTTTGAACTAATCCAGCATCGATTTACTGGTCCTGCTAAAAAAGTAATTCAAAAAAACTATCCGAAAACAAAATTGGAACTGGACGAAACGAAGCGCAAGTATAAATGGGGCCGATATGGAATTGGCAAATATGTTTACCAAACCGAAGAAGCCGCAGAACTGGAAACGACCATTCGTGGGTATATAGCAAAATTTTTTCCTAAATCGGAAATTCAGTATTTTACCTGATGAAAGGTTGTTTCTATATAAATCAGTCATAAATCGCTCTAATCCTGCTTAAAAATGTAAAGACCGGATTAGAGGAGGGCAGCAATGATTATTGACGGCGTTTTTTCCGGAGGCGGGATTAAGGCATATGGTTTAGTAGGAGCCCTGCAGGAATTGGAGGAGCGTGGATTTATATTTCAAAGGACAGCTGGAACAAGTGCAGGCTCCATTATAGCAGCTTTTATAGCTGCTGGTTATACAGGAAAAGAAATGGAAGAGGTTTTTCTTGATATAGAATTAAGTAGCCTGCTGGATAAGAGGCGGGCCCTATTGCCTATCCCACTTGCCAAGTGGCTACTTGTTTATTGGAAGTTAGGTTTATATAAAGGGGATGCCTTAGAAAAATGGGTTGCCGGTAAACTAGCAGAAAGGAATGTAGTCACCTTTAATGATGTTCCACCAAATTCTCTCCGTATTATTACCTCTGACATTACAAATGGGAAATTGGTAGTGCTCCCTGATGATTTACCGAACTATGGAATCGATCCAATCACTTTTCCAGTGGCCAAGGCAGTAAGAATGAGTTGTAGCATTCCATATTTTTTCGAACCAGTAAAGCTGAATGTTGGGAAAAGTACGTTTGTATTTGTTGATGGAGGCGTGTTAAGCAATTTTCCAATGTGGTTATTTAATTCAGACCATGTAAGAAAGGAACGGCCTGTCATAGGTTTGCGTCTTAGTGCAGATGAGATATGGAAGCCGCACGAAGTGGATAATGCGGTTGAATTGTTCTCTGCACTATTCAAGACGATGAAAGATGCCCATGATGCTCGTTATATTTCCAAGAAACATGTTCAGAATATTGTATTTATCCCGATGAAGGGGATCTCCGCGATGGATTTCAACTTGAATGATGAAAAAAAAGGAGAGTTAATGAATCGTGGTCGTCAGGTTACTAGAGAATTCTTAAAGCATTGGACATATTAAAAGGAAAAAATCGGGCTCTTAAAAAGAAGCCCGATTCAGACTGTAGACAAACTCGATGAAAATCGAGTTTGCCTACAGTTTTTTTATGGCTTGTACAATTTGAACGTTGATTTCCACTCCAGGCACTCGCTTTCCGCGGGCGGTCCGGGAGCCTCCTCGGCTTGCGCCTGTGGGGTCTCCCCTAGACGCGCTTTTCCCGCAGGAGTCTCGCACCTTCCGCTCCAATCAACTTTGTTATAAAATTTAGATAGAACATCTTTTGTCTACAGTCTTTTTTGTTTTAAAATGGAAGTATTAAAACTTGAGGTGATGAGGATGCTTTCTAAACATGATTCTATTCAGCGAGATCAACTTGAAATGATTACTTTAGATCAACTGGTGCCAGCGAACCATTTGGTTCGAAAAATTGAAGCCGCCATTGACTTCTCTTTCATTTATGACTTGGTGAAGGATATGTATTCAGAGGTAGGACGCCCAAGTATTGATCCAGTTATTTTAGTTAAACTGACATTCATTCAATATACCTTCGGTATTCGCTCGATGCGTAAGACCATTGAAGAGATAGAGACGAACATGGCCTATCGTTGGTTCTTAGGTTACGGCTTTCATGATAAAGTACCTCACTTCTCTACCTTTGGAAAAAACTACGAGCGTCGCTTTAAAGATACAGACCTGTTTGAACAGATTTTCTACCGTATATTAAAGGCTGCTACGGAGAAAAAGTTAATCAGTGCAGAACACGTTTTCGTTGATTCCACACATGTGAAGGCGAATGCGAATAAGCGCAAATTTGAAAAGAAAATCGTTAGGAAAGAAACACGTGCTTATCGGGAACGTCTTCAAAGTGAGATTAACCAAGACCGCGAAGACCACGAAAAAAAGCCAATCCCTCCAGAAAAGTTTGATAAGGAAGAAGAGAAAGAAATTAAAGAAAGTACAACCGATCCAGAGAGTGGATACTACGTCAAAGACGAACGTACAAAACAGTTTGCCTATTCATTCCATGCTGCCTCAGATCGAAACGGTTTTGTAGTCGGCACGATTGTAACACCAGGTAACACACATGATAGTAATATCCTAGAGCCACTAGTGGAAAACGTGATTAGAAGAGTTGGAAAACCTGAAGCTGTTTGCCGCAGATGCAGCTTATAAAACACCTGCGATTACGAGATACTTATTTGAAAAGGAGATTACACCTGCCTTACCATATACACGACCACGCACAAAAGAAGGATTCTATCGTAAACATGAATATGTTTACGATGAATTCTTTGACTGTTACCTTTGCCCGGCAGGTGAATCCTTAAAGTATTCTACAACCACTAAACAGGGCTATCGTGAGTACAAATCACCGAAACACATTTGTGCAACGTGTCCTTTTTTAGCACAATGTACCGAAAGTAAAGATCATCAAAAAGTAGTGACACGTCACATTTGGCAAGAATATGTGGAAGAAGCAGATCATCTTCGCCATCACGAAGATATAAAACCAATTTATGCGAAACGCAAAGAAACAATTGAACGAGTATTCGCAGATGCAAAAGAAAAGCATGGCATGCGTTGGACAACGTTAAGGGGACTTAAAAAATTGTCGATGCAGGCGATGCTTACTTTCGCTGCCATGAATTTAAAGAAGATGGCCAACTGGACTTGGCGAGGGCCAGAAATGGCCTAAATAATGACCTCGGAGAGGTCAACTATTCTCTATAACTGCTTCAAATCCAATAAAAAATCAAAAAGGTTTCGAAATGAGACCATTCCGAAACCTTTTTGTCTACAATCTGAATCGGGCTCTTAAAAAGAAGCCCGATTTTTCTTTTTATTCTTTTTCCCTTCGATGACGGTTAAGTGACTATCTGATTTCTTTCTCACTTTTATTCTTTTAGACGATTTTGCTGCAGAGAAGCTAGCCACATTATCCTTTTTCGAAGTTCGGTTCTTTAGCCTTTTTTTCGATTGGCGTGCAGCCTTTCGAAATGCCTGTTGCTCTTTTTTTACTGGTTTTCCCTTTGTTAATCCGGTATAAATCATATAAATAATCCCTGCGACAATGGCAATTATAAGAATGTTTCTAAAAAAGCCAATCGGGTCATTAAACAGTCGGCTCATTAGTCCGAGGACTCCGAGGGCGATGATTCCGTATATCATGAATGATATGAAACGTTTCAACAAAGACACCTCCTTAAGAGCATCATAAGCATTTTTAGCTTATTTTAAACATTATTCATGTAAAATAATTGAAAAAAATGAAGATTATTCTCTTTATTCAGTATATGATTTTTTATAATCATATTGTGATAGATGTTTTACACAATAACATCCGTTTCTAAACCTTGTTCTGTCCTTTTTTCCAACTTTAACAGTTCATTGAAGGAAGCCAATGCCACTTCGACCTGATCGTCTGAAGGAGCTTTTGTAGTCAATAATTGAAGCCAAAGACCAGGATAACCAAGGTAACGCAGAACAGGAATATCTCTCACTTTGTTAGTCAACTGCAATACCTCGAAGGAAATGCCGAGTACGACGGGAATAAGTAACACCCGATCCACGACACGTAACCATAAAGGGTCGGTTGGGACGAGCATATAGACAAACATACCAACGATGACAGTAAATAAAATAAAGCTACTGCCACAACGATAATGAAGCCGTGAACTTGCCTGCACATTAGCGACGGTCAATTCTTTCCCGCTTTCAAAACAATTAATCACTTTATGCTCTGCGCCGTGATATTGAAAGACTCGCTTGATTAATGGCGTCATGGATACTACGTAAATGTAAATGAGCAGTAATATCAGCTTAAATAAGCTTTCCATTAGAACCTGCGCCATATGACCAGGAAAAATAGGTCTTGTCAATTCGGCAAGAAAGACTGGAATCAGGGTAAACAGCAATTTACCAAATAAGAAGGAAAGGACCCCGATAACGGCAACTCCAAGCCATACACTTAGTTTTGAAGATTCCCTTGATTCTGTTTTCTTTTCTTCTTTCTTTTCCCCTTCTTCTTCATACTGCTCTGTGGAAAAGTTTAGATGTTTTGAGCCGGTTGCGCTCGACTGAATCAGTGAGACAATTCCCCGTAAAAACGGTATTTTTTTTAAGCGATTGACAGCAGGCTTTGATTCACGTGGTAAATGGTAATACACAATCGTTGAATCTTTGCGGCGGACAGCAGTGACTGTGTGGTGTCTGCCGCCAAACATGACGCCTTCCACAACAGCCTGCCCTCCATAAACAGGTTTTTGAACCTCAGACATTTCTACACCAACCTAATAGTTATTCACGTAGCTCTCTCATGGGTGCTATCATGTTTATTATCAAGTATGCACAAGGTATAAGACCCTATAGGACCGTCCTCTCAAAGATCAATTGAGGAATAAATGGAGGCCTATTCCTTGCAGATACTTTATGAATGATGAATCGCAGGAAGGAAGTATCCTGTATACATATAAACTTCAACAGAGGATGGATATAATCCTCTGAAAAAAGTACATTATTTATGTTTTTATCATACAGAATAAATCCAAAAACCTCTAGTAAATCTCCTCACTACAGATAAAATAAAATAGTTCTATTTAACAACGGACATACTACGTAACGGAGGTGTTTGATATGTCTTCTAATGAAAAAGGACAAAATCAACCGGAAAATGAAATCTTGTTAATCAACAATGTATTAGCTATCGGTTTTGTTGGAGGGCTCATTGCCAGTTTTGCCGGAATAATAGCACATTATGTTAATTTTATGGAGTTTAGCCCTAAATTTATACTTACTTCTTGGTCAAATATGGCATGGATTGATCGCTGGCTTGGTACGATGATGACCATGCTCGTCTTCGGAATTCTGTCAGTGGGGATTGCTTTAATATACTATGGACTTTTTAGAAAAATGAAAAGTACTCTTACAGGCGTTTTTTTTGGTGCTGTTTGCTGGGTTATGCTGATATTTGTCTTAAAACCTATGTTCTCTGATTTGCCAACCTTTTCAAAAATGTCTTCAAATTCCATTTTGACTAGTATCTGTATTTCTATTTTATACGGTCTTTTTATCGGATATTCTATTTCTTACGACCATCAGGAGTATATTCGCCAAAAAAGAGGTGCTGAAAATCAGTCAAGAAGCTGAACGCCTGAGTTGTAAAAAAGTAGTAAGACAATTTGTAATTATGATAGAATGATCATGGAAAGCATTCTTTTAATTATGAGCAGGTGTTTGATAATGACAAAAATCCTATTAATTAACGGTCCGAATTTAAATCGCTTAGGGAAACGTGAGCCTGCGCATTACGGGTCTTCGACGCTTTTGGATGTGGAAACTCTATTACAACAGCAGGCTCAAGGGTTAAATGTAGAAATTGCTTGTTTTCAATCTAACCATGAAGGAGCGATTATCGATAAGCTCCATTGGTCAGAAGATCATGGGATAGACGGAATTATTATTAATCCAGGTGCATTTACTCATTATAGCTATGCGATTCGCGATGCAATTGCCGGAATCGATGTTCCAGTTGTAGAAGTACATATTTCGAACATCCATGCCCGTGAAAGCTTTCGGCATGAATCAGTTACCGCACCGGTGTCGGCGGGACAGATTGTCGGCTTGGGGACACACGGATATGAATTGGCTTTGCAGGCGATTACAAAGATTGCAAAGGGGAGAAATTAAATGAATAAACTGAAACGTTTAAGAGCCTCAATGGAAAAGGCGGGCATTGATGGTTTTTTGATTACCAGTACATATAACCGCCGATACATGACCAATTTTACTGGAAGTGCCGGTGTTGTTTTAATTTCCCAAAAAGAAGCTAAATTCATCACTGATTTCAGATACGTAGAACAAGCGGGCAAACAGGCAGCAGACTTTGAAATTGTTCAACACAAGGGGACAATTATTGAAGAAGTCGGTAAACAGGCTAAAGAGATGAATATTAGCATACTCGGCTTTGAGCAAGATCATCTGACTTTTGCGACATATAAGGCATATGAAACGGTGGTTGAAGGACAACTTTTGCCGGTGTCAGGAGCAATTGAGAATTTACGCTTGATAAAGACCTCATCAGAGATTAAGATATTAAAGGAAGCGGCTGCTATTGCTGATGCTGCCTTTACACATATTCTGGATTATATGCGCCCAGGAATTTCAGAGCTGGATGTGTCCAATGAGCTTGAATTCTTTATGAGGAAACAAGGGGCCACCTCTTCTTCCTTTGATATTATTGTTGCTTCTGGTAAAAGATCTGCTCTTCCGCACGGAGTGGCTACGAATAAAATCATTGAAAAAGGCGATTTTGTCACATTAGATTATGGGGCGTACTATAACGGATATGTGTCTGATATAACTCGGACATTAGCAGTTGGTCAGCCAAGTGAAGAACTTATTAATATTTATGACATTGTTTTAGAAGCCCAACTGCGTGGCATGGCCGGGATAAAACCTGGGATGACAGGCAGGGAAGCGGATGCGCTAACTCGTAATTTAATTGAAGAAAAAGGATTTGGACAGTATTTTGGACATTCAACAGGACATGGAATTGGTCTTGAAGTTCATGAAGGTCCTGCATTATCCTTGAGGTCTGATATCATTCTAGAACCAGGTATGGCTGTTACCGTTGAGCCGGGTATTTATTTACCGGGAGTTGGCGGAGTACGGATTGAAGATGATACAATCGTTACAATAGAAGGTAACGAAGCACTTACACATTCATCAAAAGAGTTAATCATTCTGTAAACATGTACATGTAGGAGGACAATTTTATGATTTCTGTAAACGATTTTCGCACAGGTGTTACAATTGAAGTAGATAATGGAATTTGGCAAGTTATCGAGTTCCAACATGTTAAACCAGGTAAAGGCGCTGCCTTTGTACGTTCTAAGCTTCGTAATCTTCGTACAGGGTCCATCCAAGAGAAAACATTCCGTGCGGGTGAAAAAGTGGCGAAAGCACATATTGAAAACCGCAAAATGCAGTACCTTTATGCAAGCGGAGATAGTCATGTCTTTATGGATAACGAAACTTACGACCAAATCGAGCTACCAGCTTCAAGTATTGAACGCGAATTAAAATTCTTGAAAGAAAATATGGAAGTACATATTATGACTTTCCAAGCCGAAACACTTGGTGTCGAGCTTCCTAATACAGTTGAACTTGAAGTTGCAGAAACAGAGCCGGGTATTAAAGGCGATACATCTTCAGGTGGAACAAAATCAGCTGTACTTGAAACAGGACTTTCAGTTCAAGTTCCATTCTTCATCAACCAAGGTGACAAATTATTGATCAATACAAACGAAGGTTCATACGTATCACGTGCATAATTAGAAGAAGTCCGAGATTATATCTCGGGCTTTTTTTTGTCTTTTTTCATTCTCTTTTAGGTATGACTTTTTCTATAGTGAGGGATTGAAAGTTAAGAAGTTCTTAAAAGGGATCACTAAAAGGCCAGTTTCTTTATTAGCTTGTCATCATTACAGGATGATCGGCATATATTTTATTGAAAGTGGTGTATACAGGAGGATTGTCAAAATGGAAACGATTCTTTCTTTTTTACCGAAAAAATTATATGAGCAGCTCCGGGGTATGACACCGATGATGATTGAAAAAATGGAAGAGTTGAGAATTCGGATTGGAAGGCCTCTAGAGGTCATTGTAGGGGGGGACCCTTTCTTCTTTTCATACGAAGTGACCCATTCGGATGCCGAGCAATTATTGAATCAGATTGGTCAATTTTCATTATATACCCTTGAGGAAGAATTAAAGCGAGGATATATAACTATAGCAGGTGGACATCGTGTTGGTCTTGCAGGAAAGGTAATTCTTGAAAATGGGGCGGTCAAAGCGATAAGGGATATTTCCTCCTTCAATATTCGGATAGCACGCGAAAAAATAGGTGCAGCGGAACCGCTCACTTCTTATTTATATAATGGCGAATGGCAGCATACTTTGTTAATCGGTGCTCCACAAACAGGAAAAACGACGATATTACGTGATATTGCAAGGATGATATCTAGTGGAAATGAAAAAAGAGGTATTGCCCCTCAAAAGGTGGGAATTGTGGACGAGCGATCAGAAATTGCGGGAAGTGTTCATGGAGTACCACAGCTCGAATTTGGAACAAGGGTGGATGTGCTTGATGGATGTCCTAAAGCGGAAGGAATGATGATGATGATCCGTTCTATGTCTCCGGATGTGTTAGTCGTAGATGAAATTGGTCGCGCAGAGGATACACAAGCAGTACTAGAGGCCGTAAACGCCGGTATTAAACTTGTGATAACTACACATGGTCATACTTTGGATGAAATTAAAAAACGGCCCTTTTTCGCCGAAATCTTAAGACAAAACATTTTTGAACGGTTTATAGAATTGCAAAGAAGTAAATCTGGTAAGCGGAGCTACAATGTTCTCGACTCAGCGGGCCTCCCTTTATATATGGGTGAAAGTGTGAATCCTCATGTTTAAGTTAATAGGAGCAGCAATTATAATCTTAGCCACAACATGGGCAGGCTTTGAAGCTGCAAAAAAATTAAGTATGCGGCCTCGTCAACTGAGACAGTTAAAAGTCGCCATGCAATCTCTAGAGGCTGAAATAATGTATGGTCATACACCGTTGAAAGAAGCGGCCCAGAAACTATCCAAGCAGATGCCCAAACCTTTATCCTTATTTTTTGATATATTTGCGAATCGACTTGAATCAGGTGAAACCACTGTAAAAGATGCATGGGATGAAAGTTTGAAGAAAATATGGCAGTCCCTTTCCTTAAAGCAGGGAGAGTTCGAAATTCTTTCACAGTTTGGTGAGACGCTAGGAAAAAGTGATAAATATCATCAGCAAAAACAAATTATGCTAACGATGGCACACTTGGAACGGGAAGAGAGCGATGCACTAGACAGGCAGGGGAAATATGAAAAGATGATGAAAAGCCTTGGTTTTTTATCGGGATTATTACTAATCATTTTGCTGATGTAGGAATAAGTGGGGGGAATGAAAATGGGCATTGATGTGGACATCATATTTAAAATAGCTGGTGTTGGACTGGTAGTGGCATTTCTTCACACGATACTCGATCAAGTTGGAAAGAAAGAATATGCCCAGTGGGTAACGCTTTTTGGATTTATTTATATTTTATTCATGGTAGCTTCTGTTGTAGAGGATTTATTCCAAAAAATTAAATCAGTATTCCTATTTCAGTAAGGGGGGATTCGCGATTGAAATCATAAAAATCGTGGGCATTGCCCTAGTTGCCACTTTTTTGGCTCTAATCGTCAAGGAGCAAAAACCTAATTTCGCTTTCCTGCTTGTTGTTTTTGTAGGTTGCTCGATTTTTCTTTTTTTAGCAGATAAAATATACGAAATCATCTTAATGTTAGAAAAAATTGCGGTAAATGCAAATGTAAATACCGTATATTTGGAGACTATCTTGAAAATAATCGGAATCGCCTATATCGCTGAATTTGCCTCCCAAATTACAAAGGATGCAGGGCAGGGATCACTCGCTTCCAAAATAGAATTGAGCGGAAAAATCTTGATTCTGGCGATGGCAATACCGATTTTAACCGTCATTATTGAAACGATTATACAGATGCTCCCAAGTTGATGGACTATTCCTACTAGTCAATGAGGTGAAAGTATGAAGCAGCGGATGCCTTACTTATCCATTCTATTCGTTTTACTCTTTTTTTTGCATACATCTGTTGGACAAGCTGCCGAAAATGGTGAAAGTGGAGAAATCGAACAAGAGCCAATTATGCAGTCTGAATTGGTACAAGGTCAAATAGAGAGGCTCGGCGTTGATGAGCTCAAGAAATATTGGGATGACATTGTCACGGAATATGGAGGGTTCTTACCTGAAAGTCAGAAAGGAAGTTTCATGGATTTTGTAAGCGGAGATAAGAAATTTTCATTTGATCAATGGGTAAAAGGGATTACAAAGTTCGTTTTTCATGAACTGCTAGTGAATGGAAAGCTCCTAGGATCACTCATTTTATTGACCGTGTTCAGCATGTTTCTGCAAACTCTGCAGAATGCGTTCGAGCAAAGCTCGGTGAGTAAGGTCGCTTATGCAATCGTTTATATGGTATTAATCATTTTAGCGTTGAACAGCTTTCATGTGGCAATTGAATATACAAAAGATACGATAGATTTGATGATTTCCTTTTTAATGGCGCTCGTCCCTTTGCTATTAGCTTTAATAGCAGCTTCTGGAGGACTTGTATCTGCAGCGTTTTTTCATCCTGTCTTAATGTTTTTAATGAATACCAGTGGCATCTTGATACAATATATCGTCTTACCCTTATTATTCTTTGCAGCAATTTTAAGTATAGTCAGCACTCTGACCGATCATTACAAAGTGACTCAGCTTGCTCAATTGCTCCGTAACTTTGCAATCGGAATTCTGGGTGCTTTTATGACAATTTTTCTTGGTGTTATATCCGTTCAAGGAGCATCGTCCGCTGTTGCAGACGGAGTGACAATCAGGACGGCGAAATTTGTGACAGGCAACTTTATACCCGTAATAGGGCGCATGTTTACTGATGCTACCGATACTGTCATCAGTGCATCCGTTCTTTTAAAAAATACAGTGGGGTTGTCAGGAGTCATTATCCTCCTGCTTATTACTACATTCCCAGCTATAAAAATCTTAATGATCTCCTTTGTTTATAAACTAGCGGCGAGTCTTTTGCAGCCTCTTGGTGGAGGGCCTGTAATAAAATGTCTTGACGTTATAAGTAAAAGCATGATTTATATTTTCGCAGCATTGGCCATTGTTTCACTTATGTTCTTTTTAAGTATCACAGTAATTATAGCCTCTGGAAACATTACACTGATGGTTCGTTAGAAAGGAGGAGGGCTTGGTGAGTTTTTTAGCTGGCTGGGTATCCAATATTATCATATTTGTATTGCTGGCTACTGTAATCGATATGCTTCTTCCCACTTCAGCTTTACAGAAATATGCCAAAATGGTAATCGGCCTTTTACTGATTGCGATTATCATTACTCCTATATTGGGATTATTCAATAAGGATTTCGACGAAATTCTGTCTGCGGCTACAAGTGAATTTGAAAATCAGAAAAAAAAAGATTTAGGAAATTTGACAGAAATGAAGAAAAAAGAAATACAAGCTACCCAGGGTGCATATATTTTAAAACAAATGGCTGTTGACTTACAGGCAGAAGTAGAAGAGGAGCTGATGGTGGATTATAACATGAAGATTAGTTCAATTGATGTAGGAGTCAAGAATGAGGAAGAACCGAGCCCTGATGATTTGCAAAACATAACCATATCATTGGAAAAGGCAGAAGGGAAAGAAGAATCGGGGATAGAGGCAGTAGCGAAGGTTGATATCAATGCAGAGAAACCATCCTCTTCGAATGATGCCAATCTGGATGCTGTAAAAAGGTTTCTGGCAACAAGTTGGTCCGTTGATGAAGAGATCATTGAAATCGCCGGGGAAAGGAAGTGACTGAGTATTGAACAAAGACAAAGGTCCATTATCCTGGCTGCAAAAACTATTAAATAAAGACCCTGACCAAAAAGAGCCTAAGGAAAAAAAACCTTCCATGTATGTCTATGCTCTAATAGTTGTCCTTTTGGGAGCGGGAATTATGATGGCCGGGAATTTGTTAACCACCAACCAGACGGGACAAACACCTGAAGTGAAGACTGTATTCAATAATGATAAACAGGACGATGAAGGGGATGTTGAAACATTCGGCCAGAAGAAATCCGAATTCAAGACGACAAAAGATTATGAAATATATCTTCAGAATGAAATGAAGGAAGCGCTTGAATCCATCGCAGGCGTCCAGGATGTAAAAGTCGTAATCTATGTGGATGCATCCGAGAAAAAAGTATATGAAAGAAATAAAGTCACTCAAAAACAAGTAACTGAAGAAACAGACAAGGAAGGCGGTAAAAGAACGGTTGAAGACTCGTCTGTTGATGAACAGCTCGTTTTGGTCAAAAGCGGTGAAAAAGAAGGACCAATCATTTCAGAAACAAAAAAACCTAGTGTACGAGGGGTCCTAGTGGTCGCAAAAGGGGCCGATAATATTCAAATAAAGAAGTGGATTATCGAAGCCGTCACTCGTTCACTTGATGTACCAAGTCACCGGGTATCTGTTATGCCTAAAAAATAAGGGGGAAAATCTACATGCTATTAAAAAAACAAACCGTTTGGTTATTGACTATGCTAAGTCTGGTAGTGGTACTGTCTGTCTATTATTTAACAGCTCCTGAAGAGAATGCTGCTGATATGACGGCAACTGAACAGACAGAAAGTAAAACAGAGGGTAAAATGGAAAGCAAAACAGAGGGTAAAATGGAAAGTAAAACAGAAAGTAAAACAGAAAGCAAGGGAGAAAATAAAAGTGGTAAAGAAACCTCTTCTAAGAATGCTGCTGGTTCTTCTGTAACTATAGCATCAGGCGACGAGTTCGAATCATTAAGGATGCAGATTGAAGATGAACGGGCGAAGTTGAATGAAGAATTGACTGTGAAGATGGGCAATACAGAACTATCCGCTGAGGAAAGAGAAGAGGCATATGCGAAAATCGAACAATTAAGCGAGACGAAAGTAAAGGAAAATATCATCGAAAACCTAATTGTGGCCATGGATTATAATGCCGCACTCGTGCGAGTCGATGGAACGGATGTAAAAGTGAGTGTCAAAGCTGATAAACAAACGAAAACAGAGGCAAATAACATTATACGCCTCGTACGTAAAGAAGTGAATGATGCTCAAAATGTAGTTGTGGATTTCCAACCAGAAAAGTAATCACACATTCTACAAAAAAAGCTGATACACAACAGTTTATTAATGAAAAAAATTAGAAGGTCCTCTTTTTTTAGTAGAAAAGGACTTTTTTTTTTGCTTTTTTCCAGGTGTAAAATTATAGGAAAACTTTGGGGGAAAAGGTTTTTTGTTTCAATAGATACCAGTAATTCAAATAGAAATAGTGATATTGAACATTCGTAATATTCTAGAAAAGTAATTAGTGTAAATTTTTAGCTGATTTTCTTAGGGGATTTGGTAAAATAGACTAGAAAACGCTTACAATTTTAAAATAAATAATATTCACAATTTTATTTTAAAGGTGTAATATAGGAGTATCGATATCAAGTTGCAACTTTGCAACTAATCTATCATTGAATTTTTATAAGCTAATATTGTATGATGTTAGAAGCTGGTCATAAACTTTTCAGTCTTCTAAAGAAAACAATATTTTAAGAAAGTGAAATTTCTGTTATAATACAGATGAGGTATTTATTCGGTCATTCGCTTTCTGGTTTAGAAAGCGGCTTCATTGTGAAGAATTGGACAAGGTATGGACAAGCTAAAGTGAAAAGGTACATAAAATATTGCCTCAAAAAATTTATATCAAATTAGACAAGGGGTGCCACAAATGAAAGTGCAAGAAATTCGTGAAATTATTAAGCTAGTCGATCAATCTAATATTAGTGAATTCGTTTATGAAAATGAAGGAACAAAAATTAAACTAAAGAAACCTGAAACAGAATCAGTAGGACACCCAGCAGCAGCTCCAGAAGTTGTTCAAGCTAAAGCAGCAGTTGAAGTTAAGCCTGCAGCAGCTCCTGCCCCTGCAGCGCCAATAGCTGTTGAAGCAGTTAAGCCAACTGCTGCTGTCACTGATCAAGAAAACTTACATAAAATCACTTCTCCAATGGTGGGAACTTTCTACCAAGCTCCATCTCCGGATGCTGCTGCATACGTGAAAGCAGGGGATAAAGTAACAGCAGATTCTATTGTTTGTATCGTAGAAGCTATGAAACTTTTCAATGAGATTGAAGCCGAAGTAAGCGGTGAAATTGTAGAAGTTCTTGTAAAAGAAGGCCAACTTGTAGAATATGGTCAACCATTATTTTTAGTAAAGCCTGAATGAGGAGCTGTTTCTAAATGATCAAAAAGGTATTAATTGCCAATCGTGGGGAAATTGCAGTCCGAATTATCCGGGCATGCAAGGAGTTAGGTATTGAAACTGTAGCGGTCTATTCAGAAGCCGACAAAGAAGCATTACATGTTCAAATTGCCGACGAAGCTTATTGCATCGGTCCTAAATTATCAAAAGACAGTTATTTAAATACAACGAACATTATCAGCACAGCCAAGAAAACAGGATCAGATGCCATTCACCCTGGTTATGGATTCCTTGCCGAAAATGCTGACTTTGCAGAGCTTTGCCGAGAATGTAATATCATATTCATCGGTCCTAGCCCCGAAGCAATCAATAAAATGGGGACAAAGGACGTAGCAAGGGAAACCATGCGCATAGCCGGTGTACCGATTGTTCCTGGCTCTAAAGGAATTATTAAAGATACAGATGAGGGTGTAGCCCTTGCTAATAAAATGGGCTATCCCGTCATCATAAAAGCTACAGCCGGTGGCGGCGGTAAAGGTATCCGGGTCGCTAGAACGGAAGAAGATCTTATTAAAGGCATTAACATCACGCAACAAGAAGCTGCTACAGCTTTTGGAAATCCAGGCGTGTATATTGAAAAATTCATTGAAGACTTCCGTCACGTTGAAATCCAAGTCATGGCTGATAATCATGGGAATGCAATCCATTTAGGAGAGCGTGATTGTACGGTACAACGACGTTTGCAAAAACTGGTTGAAGAAACTCCTTCTCCTGCACTTGACGGTGAAACTCGTGCGGAAATGGGGCAGGCTGCAGTTACGGCTGCCCTTGCTGTTAACTACTCTGGTGCTGGTACAGTTGAATTTATTTATGACTATGTGAATAGAAAATACTATTTTATGGAAATGAATACACGTATCCAGGTTGAGCATCCAGTTACAGAAATGGTCACAGGTGTAGATTTGATTAAAGAACAAATCAAAGTTGCTTCAGGTGACAAACTTTCTCTTTCACAAGAAGATGTTACATTTAACGGTTGGTCAATCGAATGCCGGATCAATGCGGAAAATCCGGAGAAAAACTTTATGCCTTCTGCCGGTAAAATTCAAATGTATTTACCGCCAGGTGGCTACGGAGTACGTGTTGATTCTGCAGCATATCCTGGGTATTCGATACCGCCATATTACGATTCTATGATTGCTAAATTAATTGTCCATGCACCGACAAGGGAAGAGGCAATTGAAAAAATGAAACGTGCTTTAGGTGAGTTTGTCATTGAAGGGATCAATACTACAATTCCTTTCCATATTAAGTTACTTCAGCATGACCAATTTGTTTCTGGAGAATTTAATACCAAATTCCTTGAAATATATGATGTAATGAACTCATAATGTAAAGGAAGACAGGAGGTGCTTTGAATGAGTGAAATGGAAGGCCAATTACTCGAAATGAATGATTACAATAGTGGACTAGGCAGAGTGGAGATTGCGCCTGAGGTGATAGAGGTAATCGCGGGTATAGCTGCATCGGAAGTTGAAGGTGTCGCACATATGCGCGGGAATTTTGCTACAGGCGTAGTTGAAAAGCTTGGCAAAAAGAACCACGGTAAAGGTGTTAAAGTTGACTTAACTGGAGAAACAATTAAAGTCGAGCTTTATTGTGTCATGAAATTTGGTGTGTCTATTCCGAAAGTTGCGCAGGAAGTACAAGACAACATTCGTGAAGCTTTATTAAATATGACCGCTATCGACGCGGGCGAAGTGAACATTCATGTTGTAGGTATAGCATTTGAAAACGCAAAACAGGAAGCGGATTACGAACAAGAAATGTAATTAGCATCATTCAACTTACACCTGCAAAAACCCGGCAAAGGCCGGGTTTTTGTTTTTTTTATTTTTACCCCATCGATTACGTTCGTATAAAAAGCCTGCTTATAATATTACGTTAAATGAACATAATAAGGCGGTGTCTGGAAGTTTCCCTTTAATTCAAGGGTGATTTCTGTTAGAGTGTAAAAGATGAAATATGAGCATGAAAGCTAGACAAGAGCTTTTTGACACTTTCGAAATGTATACATCTCTGTTGTAAATTAAACATATATAAGGTTTTCAATTTAACTAAAAAGCACTTTGGAAGAAATGTAATGAATAATAGGTGAGTGAAGGTCTTTTGACCTTAATATTAGTGAAATTCAGCTTAATCTGTAAAAAATACAGCAAAAATCTTAATATTTTCGAAAAAAAGTTATTTAATGTTCGTTTGTTCTAGCATTTTCATATATAATAGTAGATGTTAAAGGAGTAAGATTATGAAAAGAAGAGTAGCCCGTGAAAAATCCCTTCAAGCACTATATCAGATAGATATCGCCAAGTCAGATGCAGAAGAAGCAATGGAAAGCGTTCTGAATGGCGCTCCTACTGATGAATATTTCAAAAAATTAGTTACTGGGATTACGGAAAATCGTGAACAACTTGATGGAATGATCAGGGACAATTTAGAGAACTGGACGTTAGAAAGATTAGCGAACATTGATCGGAATTTACTGCGTATCGCGGTTTATGAAATGGTTCACAGTGAAGATGTTCCTGTAAGTGTTGCTATGAATGAAGCTATTGAAATTGCTAAGAAATTCGGTGATGATCAATCGAGCAGCTTTGTGAATGCCGTTTTATCCAAGGTTAAGGTGAAAATCGGGTAATAAAGCAGCTACCCCGAAAAAAGGGTAATCTCAGCAATTTCTTTAGCAAAATTAATTAACTTGGGAGGAAATACTACACATGTCAGCTCAAAACATTAATGGTAAAGAAATTGCAGAGGCAGTCAGACAGGAAATCAGTAAGGAAGTACAACAATTACGTGAAAAAAATATCGTACCAGGTTTGGCAGTTATTTTAGTCGGTGACAATCAGGCTTCACAAACCTATGTGCGCAATAAGCAAAAAGCCTGTGAGGACTTAGGAATGCATTCTGTATTGATTAAAAAGCCTGCAGATTTAACTCAGGAGGAATTAATTCAGAACATTGATGAATTAAACCAGGATGATAGCATTCACGGTATCTTGGTGCAGCTACCATTGCCTGGACATATTCAGGAAAAAGCGATCATTGAAGCGATTTCCCCTGAAAAGGATGTTGATGGATTCCACCCTATTAATATTGGGCGAATGATGACGGGGCAGGATGCATTTTTACCATGTACGCCTTATGGGGTCATGGTAATGCTTGAGTATATTGGCTATGAACTTGAAGGTAAGCATGTGGTCATAGTAGGGAGAAGCAATATCGTTGGTAAACCGGCCGGTCAATTGTTCTTAAATGCGGATGCAACTGTTACATACTGTCATTCAAAAACAAAGGACCTTGCTTATTATACGAAGCAGGCTGATGTGGTTGTTGCAGCTGTCGGAAGAAGAAACACAATTACGAGCGACCATATTAAAGAAGGTGCAGTCGTCATTGATGTCGGAATGAACAGGAATGATGAAGGGAAGCTTTGCGGCGATGTTGCGTATGAAGAAGTGAAAAATAAAGCTGCATACATTACTCCTGTACCTAAAGGGGTTGGTCCCATGACGATCACAATGCTAATGAAGAATACAGTCAAATCTGCTCAAAAAACACTTAACTTGAACAAACAAGTACTAAAAAGTTAAAAAAAACGCTAAATTATTTTAAAGAAGCGGACCTCTTGTTTTATAATAACGAGAGACCGCTTTTTTTCTATTCATAGATTTACGAAAGTTTTAAGTGTAACCTATAGGTGAGCTTTCTTATATCCGATTATTGTCGGAAGGAGATATTATATGAGCAACCAACAATATTTGAGTGTATCGGCTTTAACAAAGTACATTAAAAGGAAGTTTGATGCCGATCCTCATTTGCAAAATGTATACATAAAAGGTGAAATTTCTAATTTCAAACAACATACAAGTGGCCATATGTACTTTACTTTGAAAGACGAGAAGGCTCGCTTGCTTTCCGTTATGTTTGCTGCTAATAACAAAGGGATGAAATTCCTTCCCGAAAATGGGATGAAGGTACTTGTTAAGGGCGACATTTCATTATATGAAGCGAGTGGACAGTATCAGCTTTATGTGAAGAGCATGGCTCCTGATGGTGTTGGGGACCTGTACCTTGCATATGAACAGTTAAAGAAAAAGCTAGAAGCAGCAGGCTTGTTTTCGGCAGAACATAAGAAGACGATTCCACTATACCCTAAGTCAGTGGGAGTCATAACATCTCCAACAGGTGCTGCACTGAGGGATATTTTAACAACCATTAAGCGCCGTTATCCAATTGCAAAAATCATCATTTATCCAGCTCTTGTTCAAGGGAATAATGCCGCTAAATCGGTTGCCCAGGCGATCTCGGTGGCTAACTCGAGGGCTGAAAGCGATGTACTGATTGTCGGAAGGGGCGGCGGTTCCATCGAGGAGCTCTGGGCCTTTAATGAGGAGATAGTAGCTGAATCAATTTATGATTCGGATATACCAATTATTTCAGCTGTTGGACACGAAACAGATTTTACAATTGCGGATTTTGTAGCAGATATGCGGGCACCGACTCCTACAGGGGCAGCGGAGCTTGCGGTACCTCATCTGAATGAAATACTTGAACGGCTGATGAACCGTAAGAATCGTTTGACGCGTTCCATCCAGGAAACGGTGAATTTTGAACGTACCCGCTTGACTAGGATGGAAAGATCTTATGCTTTCCGCTATCCACACAAAATGTATGAGCAGAAACTTGAACAGCTTGACAAGACTTTGGACAGGTTAGGGAAGACAAGCACCCGGTATTTCATGAAAAAGAGAGATGAGCTAAATAAGGTGACCGATATTCTGAAAAAGCTGCACCCTGAACAGGCTGTGAAAAATTCAAAAGATGAGTTGCATCAGCAAGAAAAAGAATTACGTCGGGCCATGGAAGCCATCTATCGTCAAAAGTCACAGCAGTTTGTTCATATCACTGCAACCTTGTCTGCCCTCAGTCCACTAAAGATTATGGAACGGGGCTATGGGCTAGTCTTTGCTGAGGATGAAACATTAATAAAAAGTACACAGCAAGTATCCAAAGGGGATAAGATAGCTGTTTCAATAAAAGATGGAACCCTTGAATGTGAAATTAAAGAAATAAAGGAGCGAATTGAACCATGACAAAGAAACAAGAAGTTACATTTGAAGAAGCAATGGAGAATCTCGAAAAAATTGTAGAGCAGTTGGAAGAAGGGGACGTGCCTCTCGAAAAAGCGATTTCCATATATAAACAAGGGATGGATTTATCCCGACTTTGTCATTCGAAGTTGAAGACTGTTGAAGATCAATTGACTCAAATTTTACGCGAAGATGGGGAACTTGAAACCTTCGCTGTACAGGAGGAAGAATAATATGAGTACGGCGTCATTTGAAACGTTTTCAAAAGAATATAAAGCTGTAATAGAGAGAGAAATCGTTGAATATGTAAATAAGCTTGAAGCTCCAGCTGTTGTCAAAGAAGCGATGACTTATTCATTGGAAGCAGGAGGAAAAAGGATTCGTCCCTTGTTGGTTTTTGCGGTTTTAGATGCGTTTGGAAAAAATTTACAAACAGGGATACCTGCGGCTGCAGCCATTGAAATGATTCATACATATTCATTGATTCATGATGACCTTCCAGCGATGGATGACGATGATCTTCGACGTGGAAAACCTACGAATCATAAAGTCTTCGGTGAGGCGGTAGCTGTCCTGGCAGGGGATGCATTGCTTACATACAGTTTTCAATTGGTGACGGATATGATTGACCCTGAAGTGACTGCGGAAATGAAGTTGAACTTAATTAGTGAAATTGCTAAATCTGCTGGCGCTGAAGGGATGGTTGGAGGTCAAGTCGCCGATATGGAAGGTGAAGGTAAACAATTGACCCTTAATGAATTAGAATATATTCATGAGCATAAAACGGGGAAGCTACTGACTGCTAGTATCATTTCAGGTGCCATATTAGCTGGAGCAAATAACGAACAGCATCAGCATTTACGTGATTTTGCCTACCATCTAGGACTTGCTTTTCAAATTCGGGATGATATTCTGGATATTGAAGGATCAGTAGAGTTAATTGGTAAGCCAGTTGGCAGCGATGAAGGCAATCATAAAAGCACATATCCTTCTTTACTTACACTTGATGGTGCTAAGGAGAAGTTGGATTATCATATTAAACTTGCCCATACGGCTTTAGGAAAAACAAATTTACAAACAAGTTTATTAAACGAACTAACCGATTTAATTGCGACCCGAGACCATTGAGTGTGGCTAAATTTGTTATCAAATGAGGTTTTATGGTATACTCATTGTGCAAAAATACGTGAAGATAAAGATGAATTTTTTAGTTGCGATACATGATAAAATAGGTAAAAATAAGCCGCCGAAATCACCTGGGTGTTGGCGGCTATTTTTACCTTATAACGAATTTTTCGGTCAAGTCTTCTATATAGCACTCTTTTATGAGGCTTTGTTTATGCTTTCAACCGAAAATGACAGAAAGTGAGTGGTCCAGTTTGGATCTTCTATCTATAAAAGACCCTTCTTTTTTGAAGAATATGAATAATGAAGAACTTGTCGAATTAAGTGTCGAAATTCGGAAGTTTCTTGTAGAAAAATTATCGGTAACCGGCGGGCATATTGGGCCGAATTTAGGCGTAGTCGAATTGACAATAGCGTTGCACAAAGAATTTGATAGCCCGAAGGATAAAATATTATGGGATGTAGGACATCAATCATATGTTCATAAAATCCTGACAGGAAGAGCAGGAGAGTTTGATACTTTAAAGAAGTATAAAGGTCTTTGCGGGTTTCCTAAAATGATTGAAAGTCCTCATGATGTATGGGAAACCGGACACAGTTCTACTTCCCTTTCAGCTGCTATGGGAATGGCAGCTGCTCGTGATATTAAGGGAGAGAAAAGTTTTATTTTACCTGTAATTGGTGATGGAGCGCTTACAGGGGGAATGGCACTTGAAGCCTTGAATCACATCGGTGATGAGAAAAAGGACATGATTGTTATCTTAAATGATAATGAAATGTCAATTGCACCTAATGTCGGTGCCTTACACACGATATTGGGAAGATTACGGACAGCAGGTAAATATAATTGGGCAAAAGACGAGTTGGAACTGCTTTTGAAAAAAATTCCTGCAGTTGGTGGGAAACTTGCAGCTACTGCTGAACGCTTGAAGGACAGTATGAAGTATTTATTGGTCTCAGGGATCTTTTTTGAAGAACTAGGTTTCACATATCTTGGACCAGTGGATGGTCATAATTATGAAGAACTGTTAGAGAATTTAAGGTATGCCAAGAAAACAAAAGGACCAGTCCTGTTACATGTCATCACGAAAAAAGGTAAGGGCTATTCTCCCGCTGAGTTGGATACAACAGGGAATTGGCATGGGACAGGCCCATACAAGATTGAAACAGGTGATTTCGTTAAATCCCCTAGTAAAGGTCCTGCTTGGAGTGCCCTTGTAAGTGATACTGTAAGCAGACTTGCACGCGAAGATGAACGGATTGTAGCCATTACACCTGCTATGCCTGTAGGCTCGAAATTGGTAGGGTTTTCTGAGGAATTCCCGGAACGTTTTTATGATGTAGGGATTGCCGAGCAGCATGCGGCAACTTTTGCGGCTGGATTGGCAACGCAGAAAATGAAGCCATTTTTGGCGATTTACTCAACCTTCTTACAAAGAGCATATGACCAGGTGGTACATGATATCTGCCGTCAGAATTTGAATGTCTTTATTGGAATTGATAGGGCTGGCCTTGTTGGTTCTGATGGTGAAACTCATCAAGGCGTTTTCGATATTGCGTTCTTACGCCATATTCCGAATATGGTTTTGATGATGCCCAAAGATGAAAATGAAGGCCAACATATGGTAAATACGGCTTTAAACTATGATGATGGTCCAATTGCTATGCGTTTCCCACGTGGAAATGGTTGGGGAGTTGTAATGGATTCAGAATTACAGCAGATTCCTATCGGCTCATGGGAAGTCCTGAAAGAAGGAACGGATGCCGCCATTTTAACGTTCGGTACAACAATTCCTATGGCACTTGAAGCTGCAGCACTTCTGGAGAAAGAGGATTATTCCGTAAAGGTGATTAATGCTCGATTCATTAAGCCACTGGATGAAAAAATGCTAAGTCGCCTTCTGGGTGAGAAAATGCCTATCTTAACAATAGAAGAAGCAGTCCTTCAAGGTGGCTTTGGTAGTTCTGTACTCGAATATGCTCATGATCAAGGGTTTTATGGTGCGATTATTGATCGGATGGGAATTCCTGACTATTTCATTGAACATGGGAGTGTTGATGAGCTACTTGAAGAAATCGGTTTAACGACTGAGACAGCTATGAAAAAGATTAAAATGATTACACCCAAAAAAGAAAAAAGGGCCTGAAAATATGAAAGTAATGAAAGAAAGATTAGATGTATTACTAGTAGAACAAGGCTTAGCTGAAACGCGTGAAAAAGCTAAGCGTATGGTTATGGCAGGTCTTGTCTACGCAAATGAAGAGAGATACGAAAAGCCGGGGGAAAAAGTACCGGTTGATCTAGAATTAACGATTAAAGGGAAAGTGATGCCTTACGTTTCAAGAGGTGGCCTTAAACTTGAGAAGGCATTAAAAGAATTCGATTTACATGTGAATGGAAAAGTTCTCCTTGATATCGGGTCATCTACTGGAGGCTTTACTGATTGTGCTCTACAAAATGGTGCTGTCATGTCTTATGCGCTTGATGTAGGGTATAATCAACTTGCCTGGAAGCTTAGACAGGATGAGAGGGTTAAAGTAATGGAACGGACCAATTTCCGGTACGTCACGCCAGCCGATCTTGATGGGAAGATGCCAGACTTTGCAAGTATTGATGTTTCTTTTATCTCGCTCACGTTAATTTTACCTGTTCTAAAGACCTTGCTTGTACCCAAAAGCGACGTTGTAGCCCTAGTAAAACCGCAATTCGAGGCTGGGAAAGATCAAGTTGGCAAAAAGGGAATTGTTCGTGAACCCAAAATCCATAAAGAAGTGTTAAATAAAATAATTTCTTTTGCAAAAAAAGAAGGCTACGATATTAAGGATGCCTCCTTTTCTCCTATTACAGGTGGCGATGGAAATATTGAATTTTTGCTTCATTTATATTGGGAAGGGTCGAAAGAAGATGGAGACCTATTGCTCTCAAAAACGGTTGACGACATAGTTGGAGAAGCCCATGCCCAGTTTAAAAAAGCATAAAAAATAGAACTATGTATAGCTCCTTTAGCTGAATGGTTGGCTGAAGGAGTTTTTTCACTTTAGGAAGTGAGAGGCAAAAAGGCCCTCAAATTATAGTGGGAGTGACATTGAAAAATTTAAGAACAGAATATAGACATGTTATGTATTTTAGAGAAAAAGTTGTACAATTGCATAAAAATCCGATAACATTAATATTAGCAACATCCTATGGCATCTATTTGTACGCAAGGGACGTTGTTAGAGGCAAGATAAATGTGTTCATAATGCGGGAAGCAACGCCTGCTAGGTAGCTGCTTAAACGCTTATATAACGGTTACTTACTAATATTAAATAAGCAACAGTCGAGAAGAGGTGCTTTTACTTATGAATAAAGGGCAACGACATATAAAAATCAGGGAAATTATTACGAATAATGATATTGAAACTCAGGATGAGCTTGTTGAAGAACTGAAAATTGCTGGATACAATGTTACTCAGGCTACTGTATCAAGGGATATTAAAGAGCTCCACCTTGTTAAGGTTCCGTTAACGGACGGGAGGTATAAATACAGCTTACCAGCCGACCAACGTTTCAATCCGCTTCAAAAATTAAAGAGAATGCTGATTGATGCTTTTGTTCGCATTGATGCGGCAAATAATTTGCTTGTTATGAAAATGCTCCCCGGTAATGCCCAGGCAATCTGTGCATTAATCGATAATTTAAATTGGCAAGAAATACTCGGAACAATCGGCGGCGATGACACATGTTTAATTATCTGCCGTTCTGAGGAAGACGCGAAGATCATTTCCGGCAAATTCTTGGACATGCTCTAATATTTATGTGAGGTGACCTAGTTTGTTAACAGAACTTTCGATTAGGAATTTTGCGATCATTGACAGCTTGTCTATTTCATTTGAAAAAGGCCTGACTGTATTGACCGGCGAAACAGGGGCAGGGAAATCCATTATCATAGATGCCGTTCATTTATTGGTTGGAGGCCGTGGATCGGCAGAGTTTATTCGACATGGTGAGTCGAAGGCCGAAATAGAAGGGCTATTTCAAATTGAAGATGAGAAACATCCGGTCTTTGCCAAGGCTGAAGAATTTGGCTTGGATATGAATGATGGGATGGCTATCCTCCGAAGAGATATCTCACTCAGCGGCAAGAGCGTCTGCCGGGTAAATGGAAAGCTCGTAACGATTGCAATTTTACGTGAGATAGGACGGACATTGATAGATATACATGGTCAGCATGAACATCAGGAATTAATGGATGAACGACTCCACCTTCCTTTGCTTGACCAGTTCGGCGGCGAAAAAGTTGCTTCAGCTCTTGCCGAATATCAAAAGTTATATAAACGGTATGAAACAGCTTCCAAACAACTGAATAGTTTAAGTCAAAATGAACAGCAAATGGTCCATCGTCTCGATTTAATCCAGTTTCAATTCGATGAAATTCAGAAAGCGGATTTGAAATTACGTGAAGATGAAGAATTAATGGAAGAACGGAAAAAAATTAATAATTTCGAAAAAATCCATGAAGCGCTGCAAACCAGCTATAATGCTTTAAATGGAGAGCAACATGCGATTGATTGGCTTTCCGTGGCCATGAATAACCTGGAAGAAGCAGCGGGTCTCGATGATGGCTTAAAGCATAGCTCGGAAACTGTGTCAAATAGCTACTTTCTTCTCGAAGAAGCGGTCTCGACTATCCGAGATCAGTTAGACTCTTTGGATTATGATACAGAACGAGTGGAATTCATTGAAAGTCGCCTTAATGAAATAAATCAATTAAAACGTAAATACGGACGGACCATCGAGGAAATAATGGAGTATGGTGCTGGGATTGAGGAAGAAGTCGAAAAGCTTCAAAATCGGGAAACCCATATAGCAAAGCTTGAGAAGGAAATAAAATCGATTAAAGCTGATTTAATTGTTGAAGCAAAAAACCTGTCTGAACTTCGGCAAACATTCGCACAGCAGTTAACGAAGAAAATTCATCAGGAATTAAAAGATTTATACATGGAAAAAACAATTTTCGAACCGCATTTTCTTCAAACAGCCTATACTTTCGATGAGTTATCAGATAGGGGAATTACTCAGTCGGGCCTGGATTCCATGGAGTTTTATATATCCACCAATCCTGGAGAGCCGTTAAAACCTCTTTCTAAAATTGCTTCAGGCGGAGAGTTATCTAGGATTATGTTGGCTTTGAAAAGCATTTTCTCCAAACATCAAGGAATTACTTCCATTATATTCGATGAGGTGGATACAGGTGTAAGCGGCAGGGTTGCACAATCTATTGCCGAAAAAATCTATAAAGTGGCAGCGGGCTCCCAGGTACTTTGTATTTCACATTTACCACAGGTCGCGGCAATGGCAGATACCCATTTATTTATTGCAAAAAATGTTAGAGCAGGACGAACGAATACTTCGGTGAAGCCTCTTATAGAAAGCGAAAAAGTAAAAGAAATTGGCAGGATGATCTCTGGTGTCGAGATTACGGATTTAACAAAGCAACATGCCAATGAATTAATTCAGCTTGCCAAAAGGTTGAAAATTACGTCTTGATATGGGCTTCATAAGAGTACTTGCAACTTATCATAAGCATTCATTGTAAAGCTATCCAAAAACGGATAGCTTTTATTTTGTGTCTCTGTTATAAATGACTGTCATGAGGGCTAAATTAAAGGTGTAGCCATAAAGTGTCAGAGAGCGAGGAGAGTGAATGGATTGAAATTTGTATGGATTAACAGAATCATCGGTGGAATTCTCCTTGTTTCGCTATTAACATTAGGGTTATACCAGCCATCTCGTGAATATTTTTTAATTCCAAATCATCTTGTACTATTTGAAGGAAGTCAATATAGTATTTCCAAATCATTACCCGTTTCTGCAAAAGCTTTGGAATCCAGTGATGGGATTTCGCTTCATGATGAGCAAGCTTCAATCACGCTTGGTGCTGAGAAACCAGGTACGAATGAGGTATTACTTGATGTAGCAGGTTTGCCTGCTAAAAAGGTCGATATTAGGGTGTTAAAAGACTTTAAAGTTATGCCCGGAGGCCAATCTATTGGAGTAAAGCTTAATACTCTCGGGGTGCTCGTTGTAGGTCATCATCTAATTGATACTGAGCAGGGAAAGAAATCACCAGGAGAAAAAGCGAAAATTGAAATCGGTGATATTATAACAGAAATCAATGGTCAGACGATAAAGAAGATGGGGGATGTAACCCCTTTTGTTCAGCAGGCAGGTGAAAAGGGAGAAGCGTTAAATCTTGTTATCAACCGCGATAATAAAGTGCTTCATAGTATACTCTTGCCTCTAAAGGATAAGAATGAAGGAACTTACAAATTGGGCCTATATATTCGCGATTCAGCGGCTGGAATTGGGACGATGACTTTTTATCACCCAGATTCGAAAAAATATGGAGCACTGGGGCATGTCATCTCGGATATGGATACAAAAAAGCCGATTGTTGTAGAGAATGGGCAGATTGTTCAATCGACGGTTACGTCCATCGAAAAAGGAAGCAATGGTGACCCGGGAGAAAAATTAGCACGGTTTTCTTCTAACAAAGAAAAAATAGGAAATATTAATCGCAATAGTCCCTTTGGGATTTTCGGGAAGTTAAATCAAGATTTCAAAAATGGAATTAGGGACAAGGCTCTCCCAATAACCCTTTCCCACGAAGTAAAGGAAGGACCAGCAAAAATCCTTACTGTAGTGGATGGTTCTAAAGTAGAGGAATTTGATGTGGAAATAGTCAGTTCCATTCCACAAAAGTTCCCTGCAATTAAAGGAATGGTTTTAAAAGTGACAGATAAAGAATTGCTTCAAAAAACGGGTGGGATCGTTCAAGGTATGAGCGGCAGTCCTATCATACAAAATGGGAAATTAATCGGTGCAGTTACCCATGTATTCGTTAATGATCCTACAAGTGGGTATGGAGTCCATATCGAATGGATGTTAAACGAAGCCGGTATCAATATATACGACAAAGATAATTATGAAAAGGCAAGCTGAAGAGTCTGGGTATCCTTTTGGATGCCCCTTTTTAATTAAATGGGCCATATTGGACCATTCTATCTTCATTTTATAAGGAAAATAATCATGACTTAAAATGATTTCTTCAAAAATTGAGGTTTTTTTGAGTTGATGTGATAAAATGATAACAAAATGAAGATTTTTCGACAATCTGTTTATTCGAATAGCAAACGAAGTCGAAAACAAGAGATATCCGGAGAATAATATTGAATTCCTTATATTTTTTCAAAAATAAAAGGAATTTAGTTTCCATTGTCGAAAAGTTCAATTACAATAGAATTTAGTCATATAGAAAAAAAGACCAATTGTAGTTGAGGAGGAAATCAAGCGTGAAAAAAATTAAGGTGTGCGTTGTAGACGATAATAGAGAACTTGTTGGCCTTCTGGAAGAATACATTTCAGCACAGGAAGACATGGAAGTAATTGGGGTTGCACATAACGGTCAAGATTGTCTGGGTATGTTAGAAAACGTAGATCCGGATATTTTGATTCTCGATATTATCATGCCTCATTTAGATGGGTTAGGTGTGCTTGAAAAACTTCGTGAAGTAAAACGGGGTTCAATGCCTAATGTAATTATGCTTACTGCATTTGGTCAAGAAGATGTTACGAAAAAAGCTGTTGATTTGGGAGCGTCTTATTTTATTCTAAAGCCATTTGATATGGAGAATCTGGCCAATCATATTCGTCAGGTGAGCGGCAAAGGACAGGCTGTATTGAAAAATCATAGTCAGTTTAGTTATCGTCCTCAAAGTGAATCAAAGCCGAAAAACCTGGATGCTAGCATCACTAGCATTATTCACGAAATTGGTGTACCTGCGCATATTAAGGGCTATTTATATTTAAGGGAAGCCATTTCAATGGTGTATAACGATATTGAACTATTAGGATCGATTACAAAGGTTCTATATCCGGACATTGCAAAAAAATACAATACAACCGCCAGCCGTGTTGAACGTGCCATCCGACATGCGATTGAAGTGGCCTGGAGCCGGGGGAATATTGAATCAATTTCATCTTTATTCGGTTATACCGTCAGCATGACTAAGGCAAAACCTACGAATTCCGAGTTCATTGCAATGGTTGCTGATAAGCTTCGTCTTGAACATAAAGCTTCTTGACAGGGGTAGGGGGAGAACCGATTGTTGAGATTTTTATTTAACAATTGACAATGTAAAGGCTAGAGCCGCTAAATATATATAGGAATTCCCCGTCTGGATGATAAGCAGACATGAAGAAGTTGCTTTGTGATTTTTTCTAATCAGCAACTTCATTATTTTTAACGCTGCCGATTACAAAAATTAAGCGCCTTTTATTTATTGGATTTTACAGGAAGAATCCAATAAATAAAAGGCGTTTTTGTTTGGGTTTGTTATCGGAAGTGATTAGAGACAGTAGCATTTTGTTATTTCAATTACTATCTAAATTATTAGTTAGTGAAATATGTATGTTTTTATTTTTTCTCTCAATTTTTAGATTATAATTATAGGTATATATAATTATATTTATAAGGGGGAATTATATGATTTATGAAGAAAATGAGTATTTTGTATTAGGAATGGAAAATGGAATGATTTATATGACTGTTTTTCAAAAGGGTTTTTCCATTCTGCTTTTAAATCCTATTTTAATGAAATTCCCACAAATCCAACTGGAGAATTTTAAGGACTTAAAGGTTGCCCTTACACAAGCAAGCGGAGCGAAAATTCAAATTGGAAAACAAAAACCGACCATAGAGTTGGATATAGCTGAAGATAAAATGTTAGCTAGTGTCAAAATTAATTGTTCTAAAGAGTATCTGAAAGAGAATTATTCTGTTATTATGAGCAATATTTTAAAGGAGCTTCAAACGGAAAATATTTCAGAAGGGATTTTAATGCATCTAATGCAAAATGGGCTTAGAATTAAAGATTCAATAGTTATCGCTAAGGGAACTGAACCAGTCCATGGCAAGGATGCAGTGGTTACCTATTACGAACGATCGGAAAGAAAACCTGCCGTTCGAGAAGATGGAAAAGTCGATTATTATGATATGAGTTTTCTCGATGAAGTAAAAAGTGGTGATTGGTTAGGGGAAATAGTCCCGCCAACACCTGGTAAGATGGGAAGGAACATAACTGGAGAATTTGTACTGGCTGATAAAGGAAAGAATAAGAAACTACTATATGATCGAAAAACAGTTGCTGCTATTGAAGAAAATGGAAAAATAATTCTGAGAGCATTAATTAATGGAGTAGTGGAATTTAGAGGGGGAAAGATTGCTGTTGGTGATCACCTAGTCATTGAGGGTGATGTAGGTATTGAAACAGGGAATATCGAATTTGATGGAAATGTGACTGTAAAAGGGACGATTATTGATAATTTTTCGGTAATAGCAACGAAGGATATTTCTATACTAAGTGAGCTTGGGGTAAGTAAAGTTAAAGAAATCAAGTCAAAAGAGGGTGATGTTTTCATTAAAGGCGGAATTTTTGGTAAGGGTGTGTCGAAAATTTCTGCTGGAAGAAACATCTTTGTAAAGCATGCCAATGAATGTCATTTAAATGCGGGTGAAAATATACATATTGGTTCTTATTCATTGGGAAGTTTCCTGAAAGCAAAAAATATCTTCACAGATGAAAAAAAAGGAAAGTTAATCGGCGGGGTAATTGAAGCACATGGAAAAGTGAGAGCGGCTGTCATTGGTAATCGAATGGAACGTAAAACGATAATTAATGTACAGGGATTTAACCGCGAAATCTTAAAAGAGGAATTGAATAAAACGCTACTTCTATATAAATCCAAAATTCAAAACCTCGAATTAGTAAAGGAAAAGCTGGAAGTATATGATATGTTTGTAGGTCAATTGAATTTAGCACAAAATTATCAATATGAACAAATAAGAAGCCAATTTGAAAACTTGACGGCCGAGATTTTTCAATTAGATGAAAAACGAAAGTCATTAATGGATACACTCGAATCAAAAGGAGACGGGGAAATTACCATTGGTCAAATGGCCTTCCCTGATACTTGCTTACAAATTAAAAGTTTGGAAAAAAAATTAAATGATCTTACAAAAGGAACCTTTTATGCAGAAAATAATTATCTGCATCTCGATTAGTTTCTATTAAATAACCGCAGTGAAAATAAAATAATTTTCCGTTTCTTTTCATAAAATTGGTAGGGATAACAATTTTATGGAGAGGGGCAGATTTCATTATGACCTTAATCTTTGCTCATCGAGGATCAGCAGGAACCCATCCGGAAAATACGATGTTGGCTTTCAAAGAAGCTGCCCGTGTTGGGGCGGACGGTATTGAAACGGATGTTCAACTCTCGAAAGATGGTGAAGTAGTCATTATTCACGATGAAAAGCTTAATCGAACAACGAATGGCTCTGGGTTTGTGAAGGACCGGACTTTAATGGAGTTAAAAACTTTTAATGCGTCCAAAAATTATAAAGGGAAAATGGGTAATGAGAGAATTCCTACGCTTGAAGAATTATTGGTATGGCTAAAGAATAATCTGCTTTATTGCATTATTGAATTGAAAAATACCCTCTTTCTATATCCAGGGTTAGAAGAGAAAGTCATTAGACTCATTCGTTGCTACGAAATGGAAGAGAGGATAATCATTTCTTCTTTTAATCATTATAGTTTAGTTAATTGTCATCAACTGGCACCTGAAATAGAAACGGCACCCCTTTACCGAGATGGTCTGTTTATGCCGTGGATTTATGCCCAGGCAATAGGAGGAAGCGGAATTCATCCAAATATCAGAGTTGCCCCTGATACCATCATTACATCGTCGTTGAGGGCGGGTGTTCCTGTACGACCATATACCATTAATAAAGAATCAGATATGAAACGATTATACTGCTTGAGATGCAGTGCCATCATTACCGATTTTCCGGAGATAGCGTACCGAGTCAGAGAGGAATGTGAATAGAAGTAAGAAAGAAGGTGTCCATGATTCATGGCACCTTCTTTTACGTTTTAGAATTTATTAAACCTGCTTTGGACCTTATTTTGTTTCCGATCCCGATGAAGAACAAATCCTGCTATAAATGCTATCCCACCAATTGTGATAATCAACCCAATTAAAAATTGTAGCCAAAGGACTGGGTAAGGGGGCTGTAAAATACCAAAGACCATGTCCCGCATTATTTTTATACCATAGGCAGCAAAGGCACCAGGAATAAAAAGAATTAAAAAAGCGATTAAACGTTTCATGCAGTCAAATCCCTTCCGAAAATTCCGTCTTTAAAAAATGATAAAGGATATAAGAAATTTGTCAAGTTTCGGGAACTTAGAAAAAGCCTGGAAGGTGAGGACTATTTATAGTTGATACTAATATGGTAAAATGCGGTATAGAGTATGAAAAAAATTGCAGAGATAATAAAAATTGAGAAAAAAATAGCAAAACAAAAAGGGGGAATGAAAATGCAAAAAGTCATGATAGTAGGAGGAGGAGTAGGGGGGACAACGGTGTTGAAGCTCCTTTCGGAAATCGAAGAATTCTCAATTGTTTGTATGGCAGATACGAACGAAGCTGCTGAAGGAATACTTGCGGCAAAAGAACGAGGGATTTCTACGGTATCAAATTGGAGCAGTGCGCTAGATAAAGGCTTAGACATTATTATCGATACAACTGGAAATCCGTCTGTCTTTAATAAGATAAAAAAAGATATGGATGATCAAACGATACTCATCCCAGGAATTGTCGCCCATATACTTACCAACCTATTCGAAGAGAAAAATCGTCTAATAAATAAATTGGAGCATGCTTCAGCAAAAATGGACTTAATACTTAATACAACCAGTGATGGAATGATAGTGATCGATCACAATGGATATGTCATTATGTTTAACGATAGCGCGGAACGTGTATCGAATACAAAGCGTGAATCAGTGATTGGTAAGCATATTAAAGATATCATCCCTACAAGTGGATTACTGAGGGTGATGGAAACTAAACAGAGGGAAGAAAATCGACGGATCACCCTCGAGAATGGGATGGATTTCATTACGACAAGAATCCCTTTAATGAATGCAGAGAAAGAAATTATAGGGGCATTTTCTTTGTTTAAGGATAAAACGGAAGCGGTACAATTAGCTGAACAGATTACTGATTTAAAAGAGATTCAGACGATGCTTGAAGCGATTATTCACTCAAGTGACGAAGCTATAACAGTCGTTGATGATCAAGGAAGGGGGCTTTTGATCAATCCGGCTTATACAAGAATTACTGGCTTAACAAAGAATCAGGTGCTTGGAAAGCCGGCTTCTATTGATATTTATGAAGGTGAAAGTATGCATATGAAGGTGCTTCAAACAAAAAAGCCGGTTCGTGGTGTCAACATGCGTGTTGGTCCAAAGCATAAGGAAGTAATTGTTAATGTTGCTCCGATTATTGTAGACGGACATCTAAAAGGGAGCGTTGGGGTTATACATGATGTTTCAGAAATTCAAGCTTTAACTCACGAATTGAATCGAGCGCGTCAAATTATTAGGACTTTGCAGGCCAAATACTCATTTGATGATATAATTGGAACTTCTGAAGAAATGAAGCTTCCGGTTGAACAGGCAAAATTATCTGCAAGAACCCCGGCGACTGTTTTGTTGAGAGGGGAATCTGGGACAGGCAAGGAGTTGTTTGCCCATGCTATCCATAATGCAAGCGATAGGAAATTTAATAAATTTGTCCGTGTAAACTGTGCGGCAATTTCTGAATCATTACTTGAAAGTGAACTGTTTGGTTATGAGGAAGGAGCCTTTACCGGTGCGATAAGAGGCGGTAAAATCGGTTATTTTGAAGAGGCAAATCAAGGAAGTATATTTTTGGATGAAATTGGTGAATTACCAGCTAACATTCAGGCAAAATTACTTCGAGTATTGCAGGAACAAGAAATCATCAGAGTTGGTGGAACAAAGCCTATTCCAATCAATGTCCGGGTAATAGCTGCTACCAATATTAACCTTGAACAAGCCATTAGTAAAGGATTATTCCGGGAAGACCTATATTTCCGGTTAAATCGCATGCCTATTTTCATTGCCCCGTTACGGAAGCGAAAAGAAGATATGCGAGAATTAGCGGAGCATTTAATTCATAAAATCAATCAAGAATACGGACGGAGTATTGAAGGGATTACCGAAGCAGCCATCAATAAAATGCAACTCTATAATTGGCCAGGCAACGTAAGAGAGCTGGAAAATATTTTAGGGCGAGCGATTATCTTCATGAAATTGAATGAGACAATCATAGATATACAGCATATTCCGGATTTTATCGAGGCGATTCCATTTAAACAGGATAAAGTCGTGACAAAACCTTCTGCCTACGTATCGGGTAAACCGCTCTCGGAAATAATAAATCAGTATGAAGCCGAAATTATTCAGCAAGCGATATCTACTAACAAGGGAAATAAAACACTTACAGCTAGGGCCCTTGGAATTTCAGTAAGAAATTTATATTACAAGATGGAAAAGTTAGAACTGTGAAGTTATTCGCGTGCAAATAATTGCATTGTGTGAAATAATTTGCGTATGGTTTAAGAAAATATTCTAATGTAAATGGGTTCGACTTCTAACATGAAATATTTATTAACTATATAAAGGTGTTTATTGGCCGCTTATTAACCGGAATTATTCTTTTTTAGTTAATAAGATACCTTTTATTGGCATGTAATTTGCATATTTAATAGTACATGGATTTCCTTCGGGGAACCATTCTCCAAAGGGGAAAATATCATGAAATTAGGCGATATTATTTACATGAACGAAGTAGCCCAGTAAGAATGAGGAGTAATTGTCAGCCTCTCTTATCTGTCACTTATTAAAAACATCTAGGGAGGATTCTTTTATGGAAATTTTTAAATATCTTGAAAAATATGATTACGAACAACTTCTTTTCTGTCAGGATAAACAATCGGGTTTAAAGGCGATTATTGCTATTCATGATACGACTTTAGGGCCTGCTCTTGGAGGCACGCGGATGTGGACGTATGCTTCAGAAGAAGAAGCCATAGAAGATGCTTTAAGGCTTTCAAAAGGGATGACTTACAAGAACGCAGCCGCCGGTTTAAATTTAGGCGGAGGAAAAACGGTCATCATTGGAGATCCACGCAAGGATAAAAATGAAGAAATGTTCCGTGCATTTGGCAGGTATATTCAAGGATTGAATGGTCGTTATATAACAGCTGAAGATGTTGGAACAACGGTTGAAGATATGGATCTCATTCATGAGGAAACAGATTTTGTCACAGGTATTTCCCCTGCATTTGGTTCCTCAGGTAACCCGTCGCCTGTTACTGCTTACGGAGTATACCGTGGTATGAAGGCTGCGGCAAAAGAAGCCTTTGGCACTGATTCTCTAGAAGGCAAGGTGGTTGCAGTCCAAGGTGTCGGGAATGTAGCTTATAACTTATGCCGTCACCTTCATGAGGAGGGCGCTAAGCTGATCGTTACGGATATTAATAAAGAGAGTGTAGCCCGAGCAGTCCAATCCTTTGGTGCAACTGCCGTAAATCCTGATGAAATTTATGGTGTTCAATGTGATATTTATGCACCATGTGCATTAGGTGCTGTTATTAACGATCAAACGATTAATCAAATCAAAGCTAAGGTCATTGCAGGTGCAGCTAATAATCAGTTAAAAGAACCTGTTCATGGTGACCAAATTCATGAAAAAGGAATTGTATATGCTCCTGATTATGTAATTAATGCAGGTGGAGTCATAAATGTGGCTGATGAGCTTTTAGGGTATAACCGGGAAAGAGCCCTTAAGAAAGTGGAAACGGTTTATGATACTATTGAACGAGTCATTGAGATTGCAAAACGTGATAATATCCCAACCTATAAAGCAGCTGATCGAATGGCAGAGGAGCGCATTGAACGTATGCGGAATTCACGGAGTCAATTCCTACAAAATGAAAAGCATATCTTAAATGGACGAAGATGATTTAAGTTGTAAAAGATATAGATTCCTGTGTTTTTTTTGATAAACACAGGAATTTTCAACATTGATAACGTAATAAACATAGGGCAAGTAAAAACGGTAACAACTGTTTAATAGTGAGGAGGAGTGGTTTTGGCTGAAGAATTTGACCTTGTTATCCTAGGCGGAGGAACAGGCGGGTATGTAGCAGCAATAAGGGCTGCTCAATTAGGTTTGAAAACGGCTGTCGTGGAGAAAGGCAAGCTCGGCGGGACGTGTCTACATAAAGGCTGTATCCCTTCAAAAGCGCTTTTAAGAAGTGCAGAAGTGTATCAGACTGCAGTAAAAAGTGAGGAATTCGGTATTGTCACCGGGGATGTAAATGTAGATTTCCTTAAGGTGCAGGACAGAAAAAATAAAATTGTTGATCAACTTTATAGAGGGGTTCAACACTTAATGAAACAAGGGAAGATAACGGTTTATGAAGGCTTAGGGCGTATACTTGGTCCATCTATATTTTCACCGATGCCCGGAACGATTTCCGTAGAAATGAATAATGGCAGTGAAAATGAAATGCTTATCCCTCAGAATATCATCATTGCTACCGGTTCACGCCCGAAGACATTACCCGGTTTACCTATTGATGGAGAATTTGTACTTACGTCTGATGAAGCACTAAAGCTAGAGAGCTTGCCAAAATCAATTATTATTGTAGGCGGGGGTGTGATCGGTATTGAATGGGCCTCGATGCTGAATGATTTTGGTGTGGAAGTAACGGTTCTGGAATATGCAGATAGAATCATCCCGACTGAGGACCATGAGATTTCAAATGAAATGCTTCGTCTTCTAACGAAAAAAGGCGTCAAGTTTGTTACAGGGGCTAAGGTATTATCGGAAACGCTGAAAATAGAGCATTCAGTATCTATTTCTGCTGAAATAAAAGAAACCATCGAGGAATTCACAGCTGAAAAAATGCTGGTTTCCGTAGGCAGATCGGCAAATGTTGAAGGAATCGGCCTTGAAAATACAGAAATTGTTAAAGAAAATGGTTTTATTGTAACCAATGATTTTTATCAAACGAAAGAAACACATATCTATGCTATCGGTGATTGTATCGGCGGTTTGCAGCTGGCTCATGTTGCTTCCCATGAAGGGGTCACAGCTGTTGAACATATGACAGGCAATAAACCTGAGCGTATAGATTATTCGCTTATTTCAAAATGTGTATATTCAAGTCCCGAAGCTGCAAGTGTTGGTTTGACAGAAGAACAGGCAAAAAAGGAAGGCTATGACCTTAAAACCGGAAAGTTTCCGTTCAGGGCAGTGGGTAAGGCCCTCGTTTTCGGGGAGGCAGATGGTTTTGTCAAAATCATTGCAGACAAAAAAACGAATGATATCTTAGGCGTTCATATGATTGGACCACATGTAACCGATATGATTTCTGAAGCAGGTCTTGCAAAAGTACTAGATGCGACACCTTGGGAAGTAGCAAAAACGATTCATCCACATCCAAGTCTTTCTGAAGCAATCGGCGAGGCAGCGCTAGCAGTCGATGGACTTGCCATTCATTCATAAAGAATAAGGTCAGGAGGTTTTATGATGGTAGAAAAACGTCATGAACAATTAGGCTTAAATGAGGAAACAGTTTTAGATATGTACCGGACAATGCTTTTGTCCCGTAGGATTGATGAACGGATGTGGCTGTTGAACCGTTCAGGGAAAATCCCCTTTGTAATTTCTTGTCAGGGACAGGAAGCAGCTCAGGTTGGGGCTGCGTTTGCACTGGATCGCCAAAGGGACTATGTATTACCTTATTACCGAGATGTTGGAGTGGTTCTGACATTTGGAATGACCGCAAAGGACTTGATGCTTTCAGGATTTGCAAAAGAGGAAGATCCAAATTCCGGTGGACGGCAAATGCCGGGTCATTTTGGCCAAAAGAAAAACCGGATTGTCACTGGGTCTTCCCCTGTAACGACACAGGTTCCCCATGCGGTAGGAATTGCCCTTGCCGGGAAGATGGAAGGGAAGGATTTAGTTACATTCGTCACATTTGGAGAGGGTTCATCCAATCAGGGCGATTTTCATGAAGGGGCCAACTTTGCAGGTGTGCACAAGCTACCGGTCATTTTCATGTGTGAAAATAATAAATATGCGATTTCAGTTCCTATTGAGAAACAGCTATCGTGTGAAAATGTTTCCGACAGGGCGATTGGCTATGGGATGCCTGGAATAACGGTGGATGGCAATGATCCATTGGAAGTGTATGCAGCGGTGAAAGAAGCGGCTGACCGTGCACGAAGGGGAGAAGGCCCTACACTTGTAGAAACCGTTTCATACAGGCTCACCCCTCATTCAAGTGATGATGATGACAGAAGCTATCGAACTGCGGACGAAGTGGCAGAAGCGAAGACAAAGGATTCCATCAAGACCTTTGGAGCGTATTTAAAAGAAACAGGAATTATGGATGATGCGCTTGAAAAACAAATGAATGATGAAGTAATGATAATAGTCAACGAAGCAACTGACTATGCCGAAAATGCTCCATATCCGAAGGCTGAAAGTGCTATGAATCATGTGTATGCACAAAAGTAAGGGGGTAATAGAATGCCAGTGATTTCTTATATAGATGCCGTTACAATGGCAATGAGGGAAGAGATGGAAAGAGATTCTCGTGTGTTTGTACTGGGAGAGGATGTAGGGAAAAAAGGTGGGGTCTTCAAAGCTACTAATGGATTATACGACCAATTTGGTGAAGCCAGAGTTATTGATACTCCCCTAGCTGAATCAGCAATTGCAGGAGTTGGAATTGGAGCCGCTATGTATGGTCTTCGCCCGATAGCTGAAATGCAATTTGCTGATTTTATCATGCCGGCTGTAAACCAAATTGTCTCAGAAGCGGCCAAAATTAGATACCGTTCTAATAATGATTGGAGCTGTCCTATGGTCATACGTGCACCTTATGGGGGAGGTATTCATGGAGCCCTTTATCATTCGCAATCTGTTGAAGCCCTCTTTGCAAATCAACCGGGCTTGAAAATTGTCATGCCCTCCACACCTTATGATGTAAAAGGGTTGCTTAAAGCAGCCATTCGAGATGAAGATCCAGTGCTTTTCTTTGAACATAAACGCGCTTATCGCTTGATTAAAGGTGAGGTACCAACTGAAGATTATGTACTTCCAATCGGCAAGGCTGATGTGAAAAGAGAAGGGGAAGACATCACGGTCATATCCTATGGTCTTTGTGTGCATTTTGCACTCCAGGCAGCAGAAAAATTAGCTGCAGATGGTATTTCTGCTCATATTCTGGACTTGCGAACCGTGTACCCATTAGATAAGGAAGCTATCATTGAAGCGGCTTCTAGAACGGGGAAAGTCTTACTGGTTACAGAGGATAATAAAGAAGGAAGCATTATGAGTGAGGTCGCAGCCATCATTGCCGAACATTGCCTATTTGATTTGGATGCTCCGATTAAACGGTTAGCCGGTCCTGATATCCCTGCCATGCCATATGCTCCTACGATGGAAAAACATTTTATGGTGAATCCGGATAAAGTGGAAAAAGCGATGAGAGAACTGGCTGAGTTTTAATGACTGATAGAAGGAGGAACAAATCATGGCTATGGAACTAATGAAAATGCCTCAACTAGGTGAAAGTGTCACAGAGGGAACTATCAGTAAATGGCTTGTTAAGCCAGGGGATCGTGTCACTAAATATGACCCGCTTGCTGAAGTGATGACAGATAAAGTAAATGCTGAGGTTCCTTCTTCCTTTACCGGTATCATTAAGGAATTGAAAGCAGACGAAAATCAAACGTTGGCAGTTGGAGAAGTTATTTGCTCGATAGAAGTTGAAACGGCAAATGCAGAAAAAACGGAAGATCAAGCAGAGTCATTTAGTGAGAAAAATGATTCATCTGAAACAAGGGATGTTCAGACATCTAGTGAAGTATCAGGGAAAACCCGCTTTTCACCAGCTGTATTAAAACTCTCTCAGGAACATGGAATCGACCTTTCCCAAGTAAAAGGTACTGGGAGTGAGGGACGGATCACCCGTAAAGATTTACTGAAACTTCTTGATTCTGGTACTCTTCCTAAAGCGAATGCTCCTTCAGCAATTCCTGATTCCGTTCCCGAAGAGACTAGCTCTCCAGTCACTAATCGAGCTAATACAGAAAGCATAATTCCGACTGCGACTGGTGACAGGGAAATACCCGTAACTGGGGTGAGGAAAGCGATTGCTTCCAATATGTTAAAAAGTAAGCATGAAATTCCTCATGCTTGGACGATGGTGGAAGTTGACGCAAGCAACATGGTAAAGCTACGTGATTCACTTAAAACTGATTTTAAACAAAAAGAAGGCTACAACTTAACTTACTTTGCATTCTTTGTAAAAGCGGTTGCTCAAGCGCTTACGGAATATCCGGAAATCAACTCGATGTGGGCAGGAGATAAAATTATTCAAAAGAAAGAAATCAATATTTCAATAGCCGTTGCTACAGAAGATGCCTTATTTGTACCTGTCATAAAAAATGCAGATGAAAAATCAATTAAAGGTATTGCTAGGGAGATAAAAGAACTTGCAGCTAAAGTGAAGGCAGGTAAATTAAAATCGGAGGATATGCAAGGAGGTACGTTCACTGTAAATAACACTGGTTCATTCGGTTCCGTCCAATCCATGGGAATTATTAATTATCCACAGGCAGCTATTCTTCAAGTCGAAACAATAGTAAAACGGCCGGTGATTATTAACGACATGATTGCGGTCCGTGACATGGTGAATCTTTGTTTGTCACTAGACCATCGTGTATTGGACGGACTGGTATGCGGTCGATTCCTTGCAAGGGTTAAAGAAATCATCGAAAAGATTAGCGAAGACAATACATCCATATACTAGAATAAGGGGAAAAGAAGGAGGAGAGCCTAGAAGGTTTCTTCCTTTTTTTCTGTGCTTCATTACCTGTTTATTAATAAAATTTTATTTGAATTTAGAAAAACATCGACAAAATTTTTATTATTGCTTATTATTTTATAGAGAGCTGTTCTAATACACAGCTAACTGTACTTTAATTTAAAGAGATGGTACAGACTTTTCTATACAACAGACTTTGCTAATTTATATTAGCTTAAATTGCAAGAAAATTATGATAGAATGTTATTATAATTCAGATTAATTGATGGGAGGGCGGTTTTCTTATGTGACTGACTGAGCGTTCGGTCTCCGTTATTAAGGGATAGAACGATTAGGTTAGTAAACGATAAGAAAGCGATTACAGATGGAACTGAAAGATGTAAAAAACATAACCTTTCCTAAACCTTCGCTAGAAGAATGGAAAGAAGCTACAGAAGTCAGTTTAAAAGGTAGAAGTGTTGAAAAATTAAAAACACATACATATGAGGGTATTACTTTAAATCCGCTCTATACAGAAAAGGAGGATTTATCAGCAATAACAGCAGAATTGCCGGGATTTTTTCCATTTACTCGAGGAATTACTCCGACAGGTTATAATGAACAACCTTGGCTTGTCGTTCAGCCTGTAAGCGGTATCACAGCAGATGAGGCAAATGAAAAGATGCAAGCGGCATTTAAGCGCGGTCAAAATGTCGTCGCATACCCGGCTGGTTTACTTGCTGAGGGGGCAAGGATTGAAAAATTGTTTAATAATATCCCGTTAAAGGACCTCCCAGTATTCATTGACCTTAAGGGGAAACAAAAAGAATTATTTCCACAAATCAAAGCTGTTGCGGATCTGCAAAAAGCCCAGTTGAAAGGTGTGCTGGCAGAGGATCCAATTGCAGAATGGCTTATTGGTGGTCAGCTTCCAGAAGATACAGACCAATATTTTGCAGACTGGATAAAAACAGTTCAAGATTATCAAAAAGTGGGACCAAATTTAAAGACAGTTCTGGTTAATACGGCTGTATTCCATAACGGCGGGGCCAATGCTGTTCAAGAGATTGCTTACGGATTGGCTGTAGCTGTCCAATATGTATTGGAAGGTCAAAAACAAGGGCTTTCTCTATCTGAGATTACAGAAAAAATCGTATTTTCCTTTGCAGTGGACTCCAATTACTTTATGTCAATTGCAAAGCTGCGAGCGGCTAGGAGACTTTGGGCTGGTCTTGCTGAAGCCTTTAATACAGCTCCAGATCATTTTAAAATGGTAATACACGCTGTTACGTCTGAATTGACAGAAACCCTTTATGATCAGCACGTCAACATTCTTCGTACCACCAATCAAGCTTTTGCTGCTGCGATTGGAGGAATTCAATATTTGCAAATTCATCCATTTAATCATGCATCCGGGGAATCTGATGATTTTTCAGAAAGAATCGCACGAAATACACACCTGATATTAAAAGAAGAAACGAATATTACGACAGTGGTTGATCCTGCAGGCGGTTCTTGGTATGTAGAGCAATTGACGGATGAATTGGCTGAAAAAGCTTGGGTGAAGTTCCTTGAAATCGATACAGCTGGTGGAATCTTTGAAGCGATTAAGCACGGCACCTTACAGGCAGATTTAGTTGAAGTTTACCAAGGAAGAGTTCAAAATGCTGCGTTAAGAAAAGAAAGTATTATCGGAACGAATGTATATCCGAATCCCGCAGATAAGATCAAAACTCCAACACAGGAAAAACAGGTGTCATATATGGTTGTTGAGAAGCCAGTAGATATTACGCCAATTACGTTGGAGCGCATTTCTGTCGAGTTCGAACAGTTAAGATTACGGAGTGAAACTTATAAACAAAGTAGTGGAGAAGCTCCAAAAATCGGATTAATTAATTTAAAAGAACTTAAATCCTACAAACCTCGTGCTGATTTTGTTAAGGGGCTGGTTGCAGCAGGAGGCATTGAAACTGTAGAAAGTGCAGGCTGTCAAACAATCCAAGATGCAGTCGATTACGTAGCATCAACAAATCTTCCCATATATTGTGTTTGTGGCAGTGATAATGACTACTCGGAATTAGCAAAATCCACAATCCAAGAAATTAAAAAGCAGTTCCCTGAAATTAATCTTTATATAGCCGGTAAGCAGACGGAAGTATTGGAAATCGCACTAAGTGAAGCCGGAGTTAAAGAATTTATCCATGTTAAAACGAATGCTGTAGCAATTTTGATAGAATTACTGCAAGCGCTAGGGGTGAACTAAAATGAAAAAACCGAATTTTTCTACCATAAATCCTGCTAAGGCTGAGATAAAAGGAACGGTTGAAGCATGGAGAAAAGAAGCCGAAAAAGCTGTTGAACAAAATATTGACGACCTTTTGTTTGAAACAAATGAACAAATAACGGTTAAACCGCTTTATGTCAAAGAAGATAATTACAAGTTGGAGCATATGGAAAGTGTGCCAGGTATTGCTCCGTTCACGAGAGGACCATATCCTTCCATGTACGTTAATCGCCCTTGGACCGTCCGGCAGTATGCGGGTTTTTCGACTGCTGAGGAATCCAATGCGTTTTACCGACGTAATCTAGCGATGGGGCAAAAGGGTCTCTCAGTTGCCTTCGATTTAGCTACTCACCGCGGCTATGACTCGGACCATCCGCGTGTTGTCGGTGATGTCGGAAAAGCGGGAGTTGCAATTGACTCCATTCTTGATATGAAAATCTTGTTTGACGGAATTCCGCTTGATCAAATGTCAGTATCGATGACGATGAATGGTGCGGTATTACCTATTCTGGCTTTTTATATTGTGACAGCTGAAGAGCAAGGGGTTACACAGGATAAACTTTCAGGTACGATTCAAAATGACATTTTAAAGGAATATATGGTTCGGAATACGTATATCTATCCACCAGAGATGTCGATGAAAATCATAGCTGATATTTTTGAGTATACATCCAAATATATGCCTAAATTCAACTCTATCTCCATATCCGGTTATCATTTGCAAGAAGCAGGTGCGCCGGCGGACATCGAGCTCGCCTATACGTTGGCTGATGGACTTGAGTATGCACGTACAGGAATGAAAGCCGGTATCGATATCGATAAATTTGCACCACGCCTTTCATTCTTCTGGGCTGTAGGAATGAACTACTTCATGGAAGTAGCGAAAATGAGGGCGGGTCGTTTTATTTGGTCAAAACTAATGAAACAATTTGAACCGAAAAATAAAAAAGCAATGGCATTGAGAACCCATTCTCAAACTTCAGGATGGAGCCTTTCTGAGCAGGATCCGTTTAACAATGTAGCACGGACCTTGATTGAAGCACATGCGGCCGCACTAGGTCATACACAATCCCTGCATACGAACGCATTAGATGAGGCGATTGCATTGCCAACTGATTTCTCGGCTCGTATTGCCCGTAATACACAGCTTTACCTGCAGGAGGAAACAGGAATTACAAAGGTTATCGATCCATGGGCGGGTTCATATTACGTTGAATCGCTCACTAATGAATTAATTGAACGGGCTTGGGCTCACATTGAAGAAATCGAAGGACTTGGAGGGATGGCAAAGGCAATTGAAACTGGTCTTCCAAAAATGAGAATCGAAGAAGCGGCAGCGAAACGTCAGGCTAAAATTGACTCTCAAGATGAAACTATCGTTGGCGTCAATAAATATCGTCTGAAAAAAGAAGATCCGATTGAAATACTGGAAATTGATAATACGGCAGTTCGCGAAAGTCAGCTTAAGCGATTAAGTGAGTTAAAAGCGAACCGTGATCAGGCTAAGGTCGATGAAGCTCTTCAAGCGTTAACTCTGGCTGCTAGAACAGGTGAAGGCAACATGCTTGAATTAGCTGTGCAGGCTACCCGCGTACGGGCTTCGCTAGGTGAAATTTCTGATGCTATCGAAGACGTGGCTGGACGTCACAAAGCAACAATCCGTTCTATCAGTGGTGTATATAGCTCTGCTTATTCCAAAGAAGCAGAGATTGAGGAAGTCGTCCAAATGACAGAAGAATTTCTTGAAAATGAAGGAAGACGACCACGGTTGCTGATGGCTAAAATGGGTCAGGACGGACATGACCGTGGAGCGAAAGTAGTCGGAACAGGTTTTGCTGATTTAGGCTATGATGTCGATATTGGACCGCTATTCCAAACGCCAGAAGAAACTGCGCTTCAAGCTGTTGAAAATGATGTTCATGTAGTCGGTATGAGTTCGCTTGCTGCCGGCCATAAAACATTGTTGCCACAGCTGATGTCAGAATTAAAAAAATTAGGTCGTGAAGATATTATTGTCATCGTCGGCGGTGTTATTCCTGCGCAGGATTATGATTATTTAATGCAAAATGGTGCTACTGCCATTTTTGGACCTGGTACTGTCATACCTCAGGCAGCGAAAAAAGTGCTTCAGGAAATATATCATCGCCTCGGATATGAGGAAGTGGCCCAGTAATGAGTGAAGACAAGAAGCCGGAATGGGTCGATCTCAACAATCAGGAAGGTTTTGCTTCTTCATTAAAGCCAGGTGTAGAATTAGCAGCCAGCCATAATAAAGCTTCAAAAAATAAATTCGTCAAAAAGCACAATGTAAAAATTTCGATTCCTGAACTTAAAGAAGGTATCATAAATGGCGAAAGAGCAAAGCTTGCTAAAGGGATTACACTGGTAGAAAGTAATGCCCCCCACCACTTTGATTTGGCACAAGAATTATTGCATTCTATTTTGCCTCATACAGGGAACTCGCTTCGCATCGGGATATCTGGCGTACCGGGTGCCGGAAAGAGTACATTTATTGAGACGTTTGGGACCTATTTATGTGATAGGGGTTATATGGTTGCAGTCCTGGCTGTCGATCCGAGTTCCTCAATCAATGGAGGAAGTATCCTTGGGGATAAGACGAGGATGGAGGAGCTTGCACGAAATCCTCGTGCCTTCATCAGGCCTTCCCCATCGGAAGGAACCTTGGGCGGGGTTCACCGCAAAACGAGGGAAACGATGTTGCTTTGTGAGGCGGCCGGATTTGATGTCATATTGATAGAAACAGTAGGTGTTGGTCAAAGTGAAGCAATTGTTCGAAGCATGGTCGACTTTTTCATGTTGCTTGTCCTTACAGGTGCCGGGGATGAATTACAGGGCATGAAAAAAGGGATTATGGAACTTGTAGATGGAATTGTGGTCAATAAAGCGGATGGTGAGAACATTCCGCTTGCGATTAGGACAAAGTCGGAATACAGTCGAATCTTGCATTTTCTTCAGCCTGCAACCAAAGGATGGGCAGGAAAAGCATACACTTGTTCTGCTGTAACCGGTAAAGGGATTCCCGAGCTTTGGGATGTGTTACAAGAGTTTTCTGATACTACGAAGGAGTCAGGTGTTTTTCAAGAGCGGAGAAGGATGCAAGCTAAAGAATGGCTATATTCATTAATTGATCACCAACTCAAAACGATGTTCTATAAAAATGAAACCGTTAAAGGTCTGCTTCCTGTGCTCGAAAACCAAGTGATGTCTGGGAATAAAACGGTTACCACTGCTGTTCAGCAAGCTTTTCAATCTTTTACGGATACTTTTAAGTCAAATTAAAAAAGAAAAGGATGGGGCATGAATGCAATGCATAATGCCCCATCCTTTTGTAGAAAGAGAAATTATCTTATTGTTAACTATATGAGTCCCGCTTCTTTTTTTAACATGTTAGTTCTTGCTTCTGTTGTTTTAGCAGGTAAATATATTGAATCAAGACGAGTCAATTGTTATGATAGGATTGAAGAGAAAACTTGGAAGGAGCACATACTATGAATATGGATTTCAATTTTTTAATGAACGACGTAGTCAAACAAGCTCGCGATGAGATTAAGACTGCTGGATATAGAGAACTGACTACCCCTGAGGAAGTAGAAGAAGTTTTTGCACAAAAAGGAACGACTCTTGTTATGGTCAACTCTGTTTGTGGTTGTGCAGGAGGGATTGCTAGACCGGCTGCAGCTCATGCCATTCATAATGATAAACGCCCTGATCAGCTCGTAACTGTTTTTGCTGGTCAAGATAAAGAAGCAACGGAAAAGGCCCGTGATTATTTCGAAGGTTATCCACCGTCTTCACCATCATTTGCTCTACTTAAGGATGGAAAAATCATTACGATGATAGAACGTCATGAAATCGAAGGTCATCATCCAATGTCTGTTGTCGAAAAATTGCAAGATTACTTTGATCAATATTGCGAAGAAGTTTAAGTTACTTTTTAGTAAGCTGAATTGCCAGAATGAAACCCGCTAATTTGGCGGGTTTTTTTATTCATGATTCTACATAATTAAGGAGCATTTAGGAAAGAAGATAGATAAGGCAAACCGATATACTCCACGTGGAGGGAGTGTATGAAATATAAAGATTATTATTAGAATATTCTAAAAAATGAATCTATTATTAACGTTATTGAATAATTATTAGGGTGTGTTAAAATACATAATAGTGTATGAATATTAGTTATTCAAATTACTTAATAATTTAACAAAAACTAAATTTAATACCAAGAGAATTGAAAATATCATTTTGGAGGAATAATAATGAAGTTGAAAAAGCAGTTAGCATTGTTGCTTACTTCTGTTTTATTAGTAGGTATTTTAGCAGCATGCGGAACATCAGAGAAAGAAGATACTAAAACAGCTGACAATGAAGACAAAAAAGTTCTAGTAATGGGAACCTCTGCGGATTATCCACCTTTTGAATATGTTGAAACATCGAAAAGCGATGAAATTAAAGGATTTGACATTGATATCGCTAAGGCCATCGGTAAAAAATTAGGTTATGAGGTTAAAGTGAAGGATATTGACTTTAATAGCCTTGTACCGGCACTAGAAAATAAATCAGTCGACTTTGTTATCTCTGGAATGACTCCGACACCTAAACGTGAGCAATCAGTCGATTTTAGTGATATTTACTATACAGCTAAAAACATGATTATAACGACAGAAGACAGTAAGATTAAAACCGTTGAAGATTTAAAAGGGAAAACGGTAGGCGTACAGCTTGCGTCCATCCAAGAGACATTGGCAACTGACCTGAATAAAAGTAAAGATATCGGGATGAAAGTTGAAAAAAGAAATAGGATTCCAGAAGTTGTTCAAGAAATGGTTTCAGGACGTTTTGATGCAGTAATAATGGAAGATACTGTGGCTAAGGGCTATTTAAAAGATAATAAGGATTTAGTGGGCTATGTGATTGAGTCTGGTGAAGAGGATGCCGGTTCAGCAATTGCTTTCCAAAAAGGGAGCCAATTAACAGAAAAATTTAATGCTGAATTGAAAAAAATGTTAGAGAATGGTGAAATGGAAAAATTAATACTAAAATGGTTTGGCGGCAGCGAAACTGAATAATACAGAGAGATGAAAAGCGTTCAGAAGCGATTTAGTATGCCTTCTGAGCGTTTTTCCGCGCTTTATTGTTTTGAAAATGAAGCAAGAAGGCCTAGGTACTGGCCTTCATAAGAGAGGATGAATGGAGTGAATCTGGATTTTGAGAGGATTATGCCGTCCCTTCCATATATTATGGGGGGAATACCGACTACTTTAAAGGTTGTAGCGGTTGCGGCTGTCATCGGTTTTGTTTTGGGGATATTATTATCAATACTGAAAATCAGTAGAATTAAGCCATTAAATTGGATTGCTGACTTTTATACATCGATTTTCCGCGGTACACCATTAGTCCTGCAATTGATGCTTATTTATTTTGGTTCACCACAAATATTAGGAATTCAAATCGAAGCATTTCAAGCAGCGTTCTTAGCTTTCGGCTTAAACTCTGCCGCATATATCTCAGAGATAATCAGGGGAGGTATTTTAGCGGTTGATAAAGGACAGCGTGAGGCTGCGCTAGCACTTGGGGTGCCCTATTCCAGCATGATGCTTAACATTATTCTTCCGCAGGCTATCAAGAATATCATGCCATCTCTAGTAAACGAATTGATTTCTTTAACGAAGGAATCTGCAGTTGTCACAATTATTGGATTAGGAGATATTATGCGCCGTTCTTATATTGTCGGCGGTGAGACATATAAATTCTTCGAGCCGATTTTATTTGCCGGTCTCATTTATTATGTGATGGTTATGGTTCTTACCATCTTAGGCAAAGTACTTGAAAGGAGAATGAGACGCAGTGATTAAAATTGATAAACTCAAAAAAAATTATGGTAAGCTCGAGGTATTAAAGGGAATTAGCACCGAGATAGGACAGGGTGAAGTGTTAGCGATTATCGGTCCTTCTGGTTCAGGAAAATCAACTTTCTTACGATGTATCAATATGCTTGAGACACCAACTGATGGTCAAATTTGGTTTAAGGATCAAATGATAACTGAAAAAAAGACCAACATTATGAAAGTACGTGAAAATGTAGGGATGGTATTTCAGCATTTTCATTTATTCCCACATAAAACCGTGCTAGAGAATCTGACATACGCGCCTATGAAGGTGAAAAAATTATCGAAGGCGGAAGCGGTAAATCAAGGTCGTGAGCTTTTGAAAAAAGTAGGGTTGGCTGATAAAGAATCGTCTTATCCTAACCGTCTATCCGGTGGACAAAAACAAAGGGTAGCCATTGCTCGCGCATTGGCGATGAACCCGGAAGTAATGTTATTTGATGAGCCTACTTCAGCACTTGATCCTGAGATGGTAAAAGAAGTACTCGAAGTTATGAAGTCGCTAGCTCATACAGGGATGACTATGCTGATTGTAACGCATGAAATGGGATTTGCTAAAGAAGTGGCCGATCGTGTGCTTTTCTTAGACGAAGGCCAACTTGTTGAAGAAAGTGCTCCTGAAGAATTCTTCTCCAATCCGAAAAGTCAGCGTGCAAAAGACTTTTTAGAAAAAGTTTTATAAGCTAAAGTATTAGTATATAATTATAAAAAAAGGTAACTTTTGGTTACCTTTTTTTATTTTATCCATATAATGTATTTTTGAGGGAATGTATTTTTAAAAATTGAAAATTTTCGTTCTAAGGACTGTAAAATTATCTAAATTGCTGATAGTATTATAATAGATAGTGAAAGAGCCAGGTGATACATAACAATGTTTAAGATCGGATACAGAACGATTAAAACTGCTTTGGGGGCAACCTTGGCAATTATTATTGCACAAATGCTTAACCTGGATCATTTTTCGGCTGCGGGAATCATTACGATTTTATGCATACAAGTTACAAAAAAGAAATCGGTGTATGCCTCCTGGCATCGATTTTTGGCTTGTTTAATTGCAATGGTTTATTCCACCCTATTGTTTCAGTTTATTGCTTACCATCCATTGATAATAGGATTGATTCTTTTGATTTTCATTCCAACTACAGTTGCTTTGAAGATTAATGAAGGGATTGTAACGAGCAGCGTCATCATCATGCATCTATATGGGTCGGGTGACATCACTTTTGCTCTTTTGATTAATGAAACAATATTAATCGCAGTAGGAGTAGGGGTAGCACTTGTCATGAATCTGTACATGCCTAGTCTTGATGAGAAACTGCTTGCCTATCAGGAAAAAATTGAAACTAATTTTAGTGCGATTTTGATGGGAATTGTTCGCTATTTACGGGATAATGATCACACCTGGGATGGAAAGGAAATTACAGAAACAGCTAATCTTCTTAATCAAGCCAAAAGCCTTGCTTTCCGGGACGTAGAAAATCATTTTTTAAGGGAAGAAGACCTTTATTACCATTATTTCAAAATGCGTGAAAAGCAATTTGAAATAATTGAGCGGATTCTTCCTTTAGTCACAAATATTCCTCTGATAGTTAAGCAAAGCGGGATAGTGGCTGATTTTATTGAAGATCTTGCAGAAAATGTTCACCCACAAAATACAGCCATACTTTATCTGAAGAAGCTTGAAGAAATGGTGATATTTTTTAGGGGAATGGAACTTCCGCTAACCCGAGAAGAATTTGAATCAAGGGCCGCGTTACTGCAGCTCATGAAGGAAATGGAGCGCTATTTATTGCTTAAGCATTCCTTCAAAGGATTACCTAAGCTAACCAATAATCGAATGAAAAAGAGGCACTTGGCTTAAACTAAGCAAAAAAGTAAAGGAATTGATAGAAATGAAATGGATCCTTTCTTTATTGCTTATCCTGTCTTTGTTGCCACTTCAGGTACAGGCTCAACAAGTAAAGACCGGCGACCCGTTTATAATCATCAATAAAGCTAACAATAAATTGGCTTTTATCGATGATAACGAGGTTCAGGAGATACTACCGGTCGGCACAGGAAAGAGTCAAGAATTGACGCCTGAAGGATTATTTACGGTTAAGGTCAAAGCGGTTAATCCCTATTATCGAAAAAAGAATATTCCGGGTGGCGACCCTAGGAATCCACTGGGATCAAGGTGGATAGGATTTGACGCACGAAATACGGATGGCAGGATTTATGGGATACATGGTACAAATCAACCTGCATCAGTTGGAAAATATATTTCAAATGGCTGTGTCCGGATGTATAAATCCGATGTGGAGCGTTTGTACGAAAAGGTCCCGATTGGATCAAAGGTGTTAATTACTATATCCAAAGAGGATTTTAAAACAATGGCAAAAAAATATGGAGCCATTAAATAAAGAAGAGGGAAGCTTTTGGCTCCCCTCTCCTTCCGTATATCTATTACAAAAGAAATGCGATACCTGATAATAATGTCGTTAATAACATCGAGATAAGCATTAAATACACAACGATCTTTCTTATTTTTTTATTTCTCATTATGCTCTCTCCTCAAAACAGTTTGATTAATTTTATTTTAACTTGAACATTTAGTAGAAACAAGCAAAAGTATATTGTTCTTATTATTCCGAAAGTTAAAGAAATTTTCCACCAGATTAGTAGAATTTTAATAGAGTTGTTGTCTAATAGTACATAGCATAAAGGGGTTTATTTGAATGATTAAAAATATCGATCATATCGGCATAGCTGTTAAGTCACTTGATGAAACTTTGCCGCTTTACACTGATACGCTGAAGTTGGAGCTCGAAGGAATTGAGACAGTAGAAAGCCAAGGCGTTAAAGTTGCATTTATCTTAGCAGGGAATACTCGTTTAGAGTTGTTGGAAGCGTTGTCACCAGAAAGTCCAATTGCCAAATTTATTGAAAAACGCGGCGAAGGTATTCATCACGTTGCCCTAGGTGTAGAACATATCGAAGATCGGATTAAAGAAATTAAAGAATCAGGCATTCGAATGATTGATGACACCTCAAGAAAAGGAGCACACGATGCTGATGTTGCTTTCGTTCACCCTAAATCAACAGCGGGTGTATTATATGAGCTTTGTGAAAGAGCTGAATCAAAGGAGGAAATGAAATGACAGACATATATGAAACAATTAATGACTTGTACGACAGACGCCGGAAAGTGGAACTAGGTGGCGGTGAAGAAAGAATCGATAAGCAGCATGAGAAAGGTAAACTTACAGCAAGGGAAAGAATTGAACTTTTAGTGGACCCAGGCACGTTCATTGAACTAAATCCTTTTATCAAACATCGTAATACTAATTTTGGTATGGAAAAGGCAGAAGGGCCAGGAGAAGGGGTTGTCACTGGTTACGGAAAAGTCAATGGGCGCGACATTTATTTGTTTTCCCAAGACTTCACAGTATTTGGGGGAGCACTAGGGGAAATGCATGCTCTGAAAATTGCCAATGTTATGGATTTGGCAGCGGAAAATGGAGCCCCGTTCATTGGTTTAAACGATTCCGGTGGAGCACGTATTCAAGAAGGAGTAGTTTCTCTGGACGGATATGGTCAAATTTTCTATCGTAACTCTATCTATTCGGGTGTTATTCCGCAAATTTCTGTTATTATGGGACCTTGTGCGGGTGGAGCAGTGTATTCTCCAGCGATAACGGACTTCGTCTTCATGGTTGAAAAAACGAGTCAGATGTTCATTACAGGTCCAAAAGTTATCGAAACAGTAACAGGTGAAAAGATTTCATCTGAAGGATTAGGTGGAGCAACTGTACATAACACCATAAGTGGCAATGCTCATTTCAAGGGAGCATCAGAGGAACAAGTTTTAGAAGATGTTAGACGTCTTCTAAGTTATCTGCCACAAAACAATGAAGAAAAGCCACCAGTTTTGGAGGCAGACGATGAAGATGACTACCGTCCAGACTTAACGGATGTTGTTCCGTATGAAGGGATTCGTCCATATGATGTTCGTAAAGTATTGGAGCAAGTTGTCGATGAGGGTTCGTTCATGGAAGTACAAGCTGAATTTGCGAAAAACATTGTGGTCGGTCTAGCACGTATTAAAGGTAAATCAGTGGGACTTGTCTGTAACCAGCCAAAGGTATTGGCAGGAGGGCTGGATATTGATTCTTCTGATAAAGCTGCCCGTTTTATTCGTTTCTGTGATTCGTTTAACATTCCATTAATTACGTTTGAAGACGTTTCTGGCTTCTTCCCTGGTGTTAAACAAGAGCACGGAGGCATAATCCGTCACGGAGCAAAGCTTCTATATGCGTATTCTGAAGCAACAGTGCCAAAATTGACAATCATTCTCCGTAAAGCATACGGTGGTGCCTATGTGGCTCTTAATAGTAAATCGATCGGTGCGGACCTTACGTTTGCATGGCCTAATGCCGAAATTGCGGTTATGGGATCTGCTGGAGCAGCCAATATCATTTTCGCCCGTGAAATACAAAATAGTGAAGACCCGGAAGCAACTCGTACAGATAAAATTGAAGAATATCGTGAGAAATTCGCCAATCCATATGTAGCTGCAAGTCTTGGGATGGTAGATGACGTTATTGATCCTCGTGAAACCAGGATCAAGATTATTCAGTCTCTAGAAATGCTACGCAACAAAAAAGAAACTCGACCATGGAAAAAACACGGAAATATTCCGTTGTGATTCTAACTTGTAAGGAGCCCAAAACAAATTTTGTTTCGGGCTTCTTTTTTACTGGCGAAGTTAATATATGAACAAGTAAATCACTTATCATAGATCCGTGTCATCCTCGGCATTCGCTAGTTCAATTTGACCTATCGACATGTAAGAAGACACAAGCTATTTTAAGGAAGTCTTCTTTCCTTTTCGGATTATTTGCCGGGTTACCACTTTTAGAAGTATACTTAAAGAGGAAAACTTTTTTGGAGGTTTTATTTTATGATTAATGAAGAACGTTTGGTTAGCGAATTTATGGAATTAGTACAAATTGATTCTGAAACAAAAAATGAAGCCGCAATTGCCAAAGTGTTGAAAGAAAAATTCACGGCTCTTGGTGTAAATGTTTTTGAAGATGATACAACGGCGGTTACTGGCCATGGTGCAGGCAATTTGGTTTGTACTTTGAAAGGTACCAAAGAGGGTGTAGATACCATTTATTTCACATCTCATATGGATACGGTAGTGCCTGGTAACGGAATCAAACCTTCCATTAAAGATGGATACATAGTGTCAGACGGAACGACTATTTTAGGAGCGGATGACAAAGCGGGATTAGCGGTTATATTAGAAACGCTTAAAGTAATTAAAGAACAGAATATCGAACATGGTACGATTGAATTCATTATTACTGTTGGTGAAGAGTCAGGGTTAGTTGGGGCAAAAGCACTGGACCGCTCCCTTGTGACGGCCAAATTTGGTTTTGCACTCGATAGTGATGGAAAAGTAGGGAATGTTGTGGTTGCCGCACCTACTCAGGCTAAAGTTTCAGCTGTAATTTTAGGTAAGACAGCTCATGCTGGTGTTGCTCCTGAAAAAGGCGTTTCAGCGATTACTATTGCTTCAAAGGCAATTTCAAGAATGCCCCTAGGTCGTATCGATGATGAAACAACAGCCAACATCGGACGTTTCCAAGGTGGACAGCAAACCAATATTGTTTGCGACCATGTTGAAATCTTAGCTGAAGCAAGATCCTTAATTCCTGAAAAAATGGAAAAACAGGTAGCAAGAATGAAAGAGGCATTTGAGACCGCAGCCATCGAAATGGGTGGACGGGCCGAAGTGGAAGTCAACGTCATGTATCCTGGCTTTAAATATGGGGCTGGTGATCATGTAGTCGAAATCGCGAGAAAAGCAGCGGAGAATATCGGACGTCCATGCGAGTTAGTTAAAAGTGGCGGTGGAAGCGATGCGAACGTGATTGCAGGGTTTGGAATTCCTACTGTCAATCTAGCTGTAGGCTATGAAGATATTCATACTACGAACGAGAGAATTCCTGTTGAAGAATTAACGAAGCTTGCTGAAATGGTTGTCAGTATCATTAAGGAAGTTGCTGGGGAATAATAATCGACCGTAAAACCATGAGTGAAATGAATAAGGTGCTCTTTCCTAGTAAATCGGTGACGGACAAGCATGAACATAGATGGATTGCGATAAGGACAGTTGGGTCCATCGGACTTGTTGTGCAGGCAGCCCGATGTAATACTTTGAATTAGCAAAAGTTTGTATCATCTCTATAAGGCGTTCAAGCATTGCAGGGATATATCTACAGTCATCAATAATATGATGGCTGTTTTTCTTGGAGTAGAAGTATCATTTCACTGTGGTTACCAAGGATAAATATGGGTACCTTATATAGAAATAGTTATTTTTAATTGACCCTAATTTACGGTATTTTTTCTTGTACAAGGATGTGACAGTCACATGAAGGACATGTATCCCAAAAATGGCAGGGTCATTCTCCATGTAGACATGAATAGTTTCTATGCTTCTGTGGAAATGTCCTATGATGTTTCATTGAAAGGCAAGCCGCTTGCCATAGCCGGTAATGTAGAGGAAAGAAGAGGCATCATTGTCACATGCAGCTATGAGGCACGGAAATTCGGGGTTAAAACGACTATGCCTATTTGGCAGGCGAAAAAACTTTGCCCTCAATTAATTATTCAGAAACCGAATTTCGAACGTTATCGAAAAGCATCACTGGCTATTTTTGAGGTATTGCGACAATATACAGAAATGGTTGAACCGGTCTCCATCGATGAAGGGTATCTGGATATTAGCGAATGTGTCGAATTAGGTTCACCTCTAGAAATTGCCAAAAGCATTCAGGAAAGAATTTATAAAACGATGGACCTCCCTTGTAGTATCGGCATTGCACCTAATAAATTTTTGGCCAAAACGGCCTCTGACATGAAAAAGCCAATGGGTATCACCGTGTTAAGAAAAAGAGATATTTCTGAAACGCTCTGGCCTTTACAAGTGGGAGAAATGCATGGCATCGGCAGTAAGACATCGGAAAAACTTCACTCCATCGGTATTATGACAATTGGGGACCTTGCTCATGCTCACGATAGGCAGCTGAAGCAACTGCTTGGTATCAATGGCGCTCGTTTAAAGGATAGAGCAAATGGTATCGATTCTCGGGTTGTTGATCCGGAAGCTATTTTTGACCATAAAAGCATTGGAAATTCGACAACGCTCCCACATGATTCTTCTAATCAAAAAGAACTGATTGGGATATTGGAAAAGCTTTCAGAAAAGGTTGCTGTCCGATTAAAAAATAAACGCCTGCTTGGTCAGAAAGTTGGTGTGACGATCCGCTATAAAGACCGCCGCACCATTACCAGAAGTAAAACAGTTCCTAATCCAGTTTTTGAAAAAGCGGATATTTTGAATAGAGCTGTAGACTTGTTTTTGAAAAATTGGAATGGGGAACGAATTAGGCTTCTTGGTGTCACCGCTTATGATGTTATTGAAAAAGAATCGGCCTTTAAACAACTGGATATATTTTCCTTTCAAGAAGACGCCGAAAAAGAACCTTTGTACGAAGCGATGGAACACTTGCAAAATAAGTACGGAGAAAATATTATTAAAAAGGGATTATCCTTGAAAAACCGTTCGATCGGAACAGACACAAGCTTCAGCAAAGATTTCTTTGAGCAATCAAGGAGGAAAAATCCTTCAGGTGACAAAGATTAGCTAATAAGTTGTGTAAAGATATAGAGAAGGGAAAGATAACCATGAAAAAACAACAGATTGGCGTTATCGGACTAGCCGTAATGGGTAAAAATCTTGCATTTAATATTGAAAGCAGAGGATATTCAATTTCCGTCTATAATCGCTCAGGGTCAAAAACAGACGAAATGATGAAAGAAGCAGAAGGTAAAAATGTATTAGCAGCGTATAGCCTAGAAGAATTCGTGAATTCTCTGGAAACACCACGTAAAATTCTATTGATGGTTAAAGCTGGTGCTGCAACTGATGCTACTATCGAACAATTAAAACCACTGCTTGAAAAAGGCGATATCGTCATTGATGGTGGAAATACGTTCTTCAAGGACACTCAGCGTCGCAATGAGGAGTTAAGCCAATTAGGTATTCATTTCATCGGTACGGGCGTCTCAGGAGGGGAAGAGGGAGCTTTAACAGGTCCTTCTATCATGCCAGGCGGTCAAAAAGAAGCGTATGAACTTGTCGCTCCAATTTTGAAGGATATATCGGCTAAAGTAGATGGCGATGCTTGCTGTACGTATATCGGACCAGACGGAGCCGGACATTATGTCAAAATGGTACATAATGGAATTGAATATGGAGACATGCAGTTGATTTCCGAATCTTATTTCCTTTTGAAAAACCTTCTTGGTCTGACTGCTGAAGAATTCCATGAAGTGTTTACAAAATGGAACAATGGAGAGCTTGATAGCTATTTAATCGAAATTACTGCTGATATTTTCAAAAAATATGATAATGAAACTGGCAAGCCAATGGTCGATATCATTTTAGATAAAGCGGGCCAAAAAGGAACAGGAAAATGGACAAGCCAAAGTGCCCTTGACCTTGGAGTACCGCTTCCAATCATCACGGAATCTGTATTTGCGCGGTTTATCTCAGCAATCAAGGAAGAGCGTGTTGAAGCGAGCAAAATCCTACGGGGGCCAAAAACAGAGTCATTTACTGGTGATAAAAAGGCCTTGATTGAAAGTATTCGGAAAGCTCTTTATATGAGTAAAATTTGTTCATATGCACAAGGCTTTGCTCAAATGAAGGCAGCATCCGAAGAAAATAACTGGGATCTCCAATATGGAGAAATCGCAATGATCTTCCGTGGGGGTTGTATCATTCGTGCACAATTCCTACAAAAAATCAAAGAAGCATACGATCGTAAAGCGAACTTGAACAATTTGCTTCTTGATCCTTATTTCCAAGGTATTGTCGAAAGCTATCAAGGTGCTTTACGTGAGGTAGTGTCTACAGCAGTTATGAATGGAATTCCTGTTCCATGCTTGTCATCTGCGCTTGCTTATTTTGACAGCTATCGTACAGAAACGCTACCAGCAAACCTGATTCAAGCTCAACGCGACTATTTTGGTGCACATACGTATCAACGTATCGATAAAGAAGGAACTTTCCATACAGAATGGATGGAAAAATAAATGAAAGTAGCCGGCTTAAAAAGGGAGATTGCCCTTTTAAGCCGGTTTTTTTGCCCTTTTTACGCCAATGCAGTTGTCATTTTACTATGTAATCCACTTCATCCTCACATAGAACATGAAAAGGGTAATACGAATTAAAGCATGAGGAAGAAAATTTTTATATATTGCTGGAACAGGGGTTAAATGGTAATATTATACTGGTAATAAATAGGGCTTTTGCATTTTCTTTTTTGATAAAAATCATAGTATTATATATGGCATTCATTCTTGTTCTTTAGGTTTAAACACCTGCGATAAAAGGAATGGCTAGGTAAGGTCTAATGAAGATTGAACGATACAGTATGACGTTAAGAGAAAGAAGGAGCGGGTAACTGTGTATATCATTTGGGTGGCTTTAGCTATTATGTTATTTTTTATTGCCTTTGAATTTGGTGTATCATTTTGGGTTAATTCAGAAACAGATAAAGAAAAGTCTAAATCCAAGGAAATGATTCATATTATCCGAGAGAAATTAGTCAGGAAGAGTGCCTCATGAATAGAGAAGAGGATGCAGATTCACTGCATCCTCCAGACTGTAGACAAACTCGATGAAAATCGAGTTTGTCTACAGTTTTTTTGAGGGTTTTAAAAATTCGAACGCTGATTGGAACGGAACGCGCTTTCCCCGCAGGAGTCTCGCGCCTTCCGTTCCAATCAACTTTGTTTTAACAATTAGATATAACCGCTTTTGCCTACAGTCTTTTTTGTTTTAAAATAGGAGTATTAAAACTTGAGGTGATGACGATGCTTTCGAAACATAATTCAACACATGTGAAAGCCAGTGCGAATAAGCGAAAATTCGAAAAGAAAATCGTTCGTAAGGAAACACGAGCATATCAAGGACGCCTTCAAGAAGAAAAAAATCAAGATCGTGAAAATAATGGAAAGAAGCCTTTTCCACCGGATAAATTTGATAAAGAAGAAACCAAAGAGATTAAAGAAAGTACAACTGACCCTGAGAGCGGCTACTATGTAAAAGATGAACGAACAAAACAGTTTGCCTATTCATTTCATACGGCTGCAGACCGCAACGGTTTTGTGCTGGGGACGATTGTAACACCGGGAAATACGCATGATAGTCATATCTTAGAGCCTCTTGTTGAACAAGTGATTGAGAAAGTTGGAAAACCTGAAGCTGTTGCCGTAGATGCAGCTTACAAAACACCAGCCATTACAAGCTACCTTTTTGGGAAAGAAATCACACCAGCTTTACCCTATACACGTCCACGAACAAAAGAAGGGTTCTTTCGCAAGTATGACTATGTTTACGAACATTTTGATTGTTATCTATGCCCATCGGGCGAGATTTTAAAGTACTCAACAGCGAATAAAGAGGGCTATCGCGAGTACAAATCACCAAAACACATTTGTGTGACATGTCCATTTTTATCAAAGTGTACCGAAAGTAAAGACCATCAAATAGTAGTGACACGTCATATTTGGCAAGATTATATGGAAGAAGCAGATCATCTGCGTCATCATCAAGATGTAAAACCTATCTATGCGAAACGTAAAGAAACGATTGAGCGTGTTTTCGCAGATGCAAAAGAAAAGCATGGTATGCGTTGGACTACTTTAAGGGGACTTGAAAAATTGTCGATGCAGGCGATGCTTACTTTCGCATCCATAAATTTAAAGAAGATGGCCAATTGGACATGGCAAGGTCCAAAAATGGCCTAACATAGTGGGCTCGTAGAGACCCAATTCCTTAATATTAAGCAAAATTCAAAGGGAATTTCAAAAGGGTTCGGAATGTTTTAATTCCGAACCCCTTTTGTCTACAAACTGGAGGATGCAGATTCACTGCATCCTCTTTATTATTTAATTAATCTTTATTCTTTTCGGATTTCTCGATATGCCACCAAATATGTCCATCTTCGGCTAGAAGCTCATCGGAAGCAAGGGGGCCTGTCGATCCTGCTTCATAATTAGGGAACGATTCTTCTTTAGTATTTTCCCATGCATTAGAAATGGTGTCGACAAACTTCCATGAAAGAGCAACTTCGTCCCAGTGAGTGAAGTTTGTAGCATCTCCTCGCATGCTGTCAAACAAAAGCTTTTCATATGCTTCAGGAGAGTTAATATGTTCGATTCCTTTGTTAGAGACGGTAAGCTTCACAGGCTTCGTATTCGACGTTGTCCCGGATTTTTTAACATTTAGGTATAATGTGATTCCTTCATCAGGCTGGATATGGATAACGAGAAGATTCGGATTCAAGGTTTCTTCCGTTTTATAATACAGATTCATTGGAATATCTTTGAATTGGACGACAATTTTCGTTGATTTTACATCCATTCTCTTACCTGTTCGTATATAAAAAGGAACACCGGCCCAACGGAAGTTATCAATCATCAATTTACCTGCAACATAGGTTTCTGTGTTGGAATCTGGATTTACGTTCAATTCATCACGGTAAGCCGAAAGTGTTTGCTCGCCTACTTGTCCGCTGCCATATTGACCACGGACAAAGTATTGATTAACTTCTTCCACTTTCATTGGCCGCAGCGATCGCAGTGCTCGCACTTTTTCGCTGCGCACTTCTTCTGTTGTCAACGCAATCGGAGGTTCCATAGCAAGTAGGGCAACCATCTGCAGCAAATGGTTTTGGACCATATCTCTAAGGGCACCGCTGGTTTCATAGTAACGACCCCGTTCTTCAACCCCAAGCGTTTCGCTTGATGTAACTTGAATGTTAGAAATATAGCGGTTATTCCAAAGCGGTTCAAAGAGCGCATTGGAAAAGCGGATGACTTCAATATTCTGAACCATTTCTTTTCCTAGGTAATGATCGATTCGATAGATTTCATCTTCAGCAAAAGCGGTACGAATTTGCTCATTCAATATTTGTGCTGTTTCGAAACTGTGTCCGAATGGCTTTTCTATGACAAGGCGCTTATAGCCAGTCGTATCAGTCAAGCCCTGTGCTTTAATCTGCTCTGCAATTGTCCCGAAAAACTCCGGTGCCATCGCTAAATAAAAGATTCGATTACCTTCTAATTGATACTGTCCGTCTAACTTTTCAGCAAAACCTTTTAACTGCAAATACGATTCAGAGCTCGTTACATCATGAGAATGATAATGGAAATGGGAAATGAATTCATCGACTCTTTCTTCCGCATGCCCGAACGTAAGGATGGATTCTTTTACACTTGATTGAAACTCCTCGGTGGACAATGGCCTTCTTGCTACACCAACGACCGCAAATTTGTTGATTTTCTTTTTTTGAAATAGTCGATATATGGAAGGAAACAATTTCCGTTTCGCTAAATCTCCGGTAGCACCAAAAATCATGATTAATGCTGTGGGTTTATTGTTTTCTGTCATGTTAAAACCTCAACTTTCCGTTAATTCTGTCGTATGAAGTTGGAATTTCCGTGTATGTACCAATTTCTAATTTTACGGTTAGCTTTCCCTCAAAGCAATCAATTTGCGCATTTTTTCTCATATTTCATTAAAAGTTAAAAATGGCTCTTGTTTTAAAAGAGTCATAAATGAAAGAGCCTCTTTGTTATGCTATAGTTACAGTATAAGTTTTTTGCAACGGAGGTAGGAATGTGGATTTTGTTTTATTAGGTACAGGCGCTGGTGTTCCGGCAAAAGCGCGTAATGTGACGGCAATCGCTCTTCAATTATTGGAAGAACGAGGAACGGTTTGGTTATTCGATTGTGGGGAAGCAACACAGCATCAAATTTTAAAAACGGCAGTTAAACCGCGTAAAATAGAAAAAATTTTTATTACCCATTTACATGGTGACCATATTTTTGGCCTTCCTGGTTTATTAAGTAGCAGGTCTTTTCAGGGCGGGGTAGAAAAATTGACTGTGTATGGTCCAAAAGGTATTGATGCCTATATTACGACAAGCTTACAAGTCAGTGGCACTCATTTAAAATATCCATTGGAAATTATTGAAATAGAGGAAGGTATAGTGTTTGAGGACGAGCAGTTTACAGTGACTGCTTTGCCGCTTGATCACGGTATTTATAGTGTAGGTTACCGAATTGTAGAGAAAGATCGTCCAGGAAGCTTACTTGTAGACCAGTTACTTCAAGAAGGTGTGAAGCCGGGGCCACTTTTTAAAGCCTTGAAAAACGGTGAAATGGTTCATCTCGATGATGGTCGCGTCTTGAATGGAAAAGATTATCTTGGTGCTCCTCAAAAAGGCCGGGTAATCACGATTCTTGGTGATACAAGAGTATGCAGTAATGCTCTTATTCTTGCTGAATCTGCTGATTTTCTTGTTCATGAAGCTACCTTTTCAGCAGAAGAGACTGAAATGGCATCGGCCTATTTTCATTCGACAACCGTGCAGGCTGCAGAAACGGCGATGAAAGCAGGAGCTAAGAAGCTAATTCTTACTCATATTAGTTCTCGCTATACTCTTGAGGATTCGGAACGGCTAAAAGAGGAAAGTAAAGCAATTTTCGCAAACACGATAATGGCAGAAGATTTAATGGCGATTAAAATTCCCTTATATGTTGAGGAATAGGGAAGCTGAAATCATAGCGATTGTTTGGTATAATAATTCAATTGTTTAATGGATATTTAAAGGAGTGTAAAAAATGACTGACCAAAGTAATCTACATACTAAGGCAATGGATTTTCTTTTAAAAACAAGCCGTACTTTTTTCATTCCAATCAGCTACCTTCCAAAGGGATTACAGGAAGCCATTGGAGCTGCTTACCTTTGCATGCGGGCTATCGATGAAATTGAAGACCATCCCGAATTGCCTGCCGATAGTAAGATTTCCTTATTACAGGCTGTTAGTGAGCTGCTTAAGACTGATGATTATAGTGAAGAGGAACTTCAGACCTTGTTTGAACCGTATAAGGACGATTTACCTGAAGTGACTTTGCTTCTTTCGGATTGGATTCAATATTGTCCGCCTAGTGCGACCGCAAAAGTTTTGGGCTCGACACAGGAAATGGCCGAAGGCATGGCAAAGTGGGTTGCGAAGGACTGGCAGATTCACAATAAGGAAGAGCTTGATGATTACACATATTATGTTGCGGGTTTAGTTGGAGTCATGCTATCTGATATTTGGAACTGGTATGATGGAACAGAAACAGATCATGAGCTTGCTATTGCATTTGGCCGTGGACTTCAAACTGTTAATATCCTTCGAAACCGTGAGGAAGATGCAGAGCGCGGTGTTAACTTTTATCCAGATGGTTGGGGTTTCGACGAGATGCTTGCCTATACGGAACATAATCTTGCATTAGCTGATACGTATATAGGAGATATTGAAACAAAGGAAATTATCCAATTCTGTAAAATACCATTAGAATTGGCAAAGGCTACATTAAAGGTCTTGAAAGAAGGAAAAGAAAAAATCGATCGGGCGACTGTTACCAAAATTGTTAACCAAGTCGTCGAACACTGACATTTTAGTAAGCTGCTGTGAAAGTAATAATAACTTTCACAGCAGCTTTTTTTATTGTTTAAAACATAAAAACTCGCAAAATTCTAAAAAGTTAAAAAATATATTGGAATAATTGGGACTAAACGATTATAATTTAGGAAATAAAAGCGAAAAAGCTGGCGTCGTTAGAAAGACATATTCTTAAATTAAGAAAAAAGCGGGGGGAAAATATGAAAAAGAAATTATATTCAACTGCAGCTATGACATTGGTCGCAGGTTTATTACTGGCAGGCTGTGGAAATGAAAAAACGAATGATACTGCGAAAAATGAAAGCGGTAAGGATACCTTCAATATTGGTGTAACACAACTCGTTAAGCATGATTCTCTCGATCAGGCATATGAAGGATTCCAGGCGGCATTGAAGGACAGCGACATCAATGCCAAATATGATCTCCAAGTTGCACAGGGCGATCAAAACAACAGTCAGACGATTGCCAATAACTTTGTTGGGGATAAAGTGGATTTGATTTTTGCTAATTCGACTCCAAGTGCTTTAAGTGCTTTAAATGCAACAAAGGATATTCCTATTGTATTTACATCTGTAACGGATCCAGTCGCAGCGGAACTTGTTACATCCCTGGATAAGCCAGGCGGAAATGTGACGGGTACGACGGATTCCCATCCTGAAGCGATTGCAAAGTCAATGAAATTCCTAGCGGAAGAACTTGGCGCCAAGACAATTGGAACCGTTTATAATACAGGGGAGCAAAATTCCGTCGTCCAAATAAAAAGTGTAAAAGCGGAAGCGAAAAAAGCTGGATTAAAAGTCGTGGAAGCATCTGTCTCGACTTCTGCTGAGGTCAAACAGGCAGCAGAATCATTAATCGGGAAAGCAGATGCTTTCTATATAATTACTGATAATACAGTAGTCTCTGCATTAGAATCTGTCATCTCGGTTGCGAATGATCAGGATATTCCATTATTTGTTGGTGAACTTGATTCTGTAAAAGCTGGTGGTTTCGCTGCATATGGCTTCAGTTACTATGATATTGGCTATGAGGCAGGACAAAAAGCGGTTGAAATCTTAAAGGATGGTAAAAAACCGGGAGACATCGCCGTTCAATATCCACAAAAGTTGAAATTGGTTATTAATGAAACAGCAGCAAAAGGTATGGGTGTTGAAATAAAAGAAGAATGGAAAGCAGATGCTGAGTTTGTAAAATAAACTCTGCTTTAGTTCAGGGAAGGAAGAAAAAAATGTTCTCAGCCGTATTCAACTCTTTTGAGTCGGGAATGATTTATGCGATTATGGCACTTGGTGTCTATTTAACATTTAGGATTCTCGACTTCCCGGATATGACAGTTGAAGGTAGTTTTGTGACAGGGGCCTCTGTTGCCGCTATTATGATTGTTAACGGTTTCTCGCCGATTGTAGCCACGTTTTGTGCCATGGTTGCCGGGTTTATCGCAGGGACAATGACGGGACTGCTGCATACGAAAGGGAAAATTAATCCACTTCTTGCAGGTATTTTAATGATGATTGCCCTATATTCTATCAATTTAAGAATTATGGGTGCATCGAACATTCCGTTGCTTTCTCAAACAACAATTATTACGAATATTCAGGATGCCTGGTCTGGCACTGGGTTGGACAATATGTTGAATGGTCTATTATCGATCATAGGCCTTGGTGATAGTTTGCCAAAAACATGGGCTATTTTAATTGTGATGCTGATTGCAGCTGTAATTATTCAGGCTGGAATGTCAGCATTTTTAAAAACGGAAATAGGTCTTGCACTACGGGCGACAGGTGACAATGAAGCCATGGTTAAGAGTTTTTCCGCCCATACAGGTAATATGAAGATTTTAGGACTTGCAATTGGAAATGCACTTGTTGCTTTCTCTGGATCTTTGGTCGCTCAATATAACGGTTTTAGTGATATTGGGATGGGGATTGGAATCATTGTTATTGGATTGGCATCCGTCATTATTGGGGAAGCGTTATTCGGTGCAAAAACGATTGCGCGGGCGACGCTTGCAGTTATTGGTGGAGCGATTATATACCGAATCGTCGTTACGTTGGCACTTCGTGTAGAATTCCTTGATACAGGTGATGTTAAATTAATTACCGCGCTTATCGTGGTTGGAGCACTTGTTATTCCAAAAATTTCTGATAAACAAAAGGAAAAAAGCCGCAAGAAAAAGCGTCTCAAAGAATTACAGGTGCGTCATATCGAGACTTTATCGAAGGGGGGATAATAATTGCTTCAACTAAATCAGATTTATAAGGTCTTCAATGAAGGAACACCGGATGAGAAGCTAGCCCTCGGAAATCTTGAATTACAAATGACAAAGGGTGAATTTGTTACGGTCATTGGCAGTAACGGCGCAGGTAAATCGACGTTGATGAATATGATATCCGGAAAGATTCTCCCTGATGCCGGTGAAGTCATCATTGATGGTGAAAATGTGTCGACAATCGAGGAGCATGCTCGTGCGAAAATGATTGGCCGTGTTTTTCAAGATCCGATGCTTGGTACAGCCCCGCATATGACGATTGAGGAAAATATGGCCATTGCCTATGGCAGAACTAATAGAAGAGGCTTGGGCTTCGGGGTGACAAAAAAACGGAAAGCACTTTTTAAAGAAAGTTTGAGTACGCTTCATTTAGGCTTGGAAAATCGAATGAGTGCAAAAGTCGGATTATTATCTGGAGGGGAGCGGCAGGCATTATCATTGTTGATGGCAACCTTCACAGATCCTAAAATCCTGCTTCTAGATGAACATACAGCTGCTCTTGATCCCTCTAGAGCAGAGCTCGTAACGAATCTGACGAAGGAAATCGTCGAAAAAAATCAGTTAACGACACTGATGGTGACTCATAATATGCAGCAGGCAATAGATCTTGGAAATTCATTAATCATGATGGATAAAGGTCAAATCATTTTTGAAGCTAGGGGCGTCGAAAAGCAGGAGCTTACTGTTGAAAAACTGTTGAACGAATTCCAGCGTATTAAAGGTGAAAAAATGCTCAATGACCGTGCTGTGCTTATTTAAATGATGAAAAGGCCCGGCCCTTAGGTGGAATTTAACCTTGGGGCCGCGGCCTTTTTATATTTGAGGTAATTTAATTACCAGCTCAGGCTCTTGAATTATTTCTGTGTTCGAAGAGTCTTGGGCTAAAGGATATACATCGAGGTCAAATGGCATTCGTATAATCTTAAATTTGCAGGTAGAAGAAGGAAGGTAATCATATTCTTTTGTATTAATCGTTGACGGCTGTGCTCTATGAAGAAGCAACACGTTCAGTTATTTCCAAAAATCGTTTTCATGAACGGCCATTTCTTCGTTTTTTTAGTGGCAGCCGTTTCTTCAGCAGCCAGAAAAAAATTATCGATTGGCGGAACTTTTTTTGTTTCTAACTCTTCAATACGTGCTTCAAGCTTCTTAACGAGTTTTTGCATGTCTTCCATATCGCTTCTGTGTTGTAAAATCTGATAGGAGACAACGTCATCTGCTTTTGTCTTTAGTCCATTTTCAAGCCTAACAATCCGCTCTATCATTCGATCATGTTGTTCTTTATTCGTTTCAGAATGCTGTTTCTGTACGGTTGCTTTTCTAATCTTCTTTTCTGATATGCTGACCTTTTGGAGAATGACTCCTTCGTTCAGCTGATCTTGGACTTTTCTCAATAATGCAATGTCATCGTCTGAAAACTGATAGTGTCCGAGCTGATTTCGTTCTACCTCCATGTTCAATTGGGTAACCCAGCGTTGAATCGTACTATGGGAAACATTCAGTAACCGGGCAACTGCACTTGTATTCATTGAGATTCCCCCTTTTGGGTGTAGAATTCGAGATGTAAGAGCGAATTCCTTTACAGATGACAAAACAAGTAATCATTCGGCAAAGAAAGTGAATTTCCTACGTAATTTGCATCCAAATGGATGATTAAAGAAATCACTTAGGCATTTTCTGCTCGTTTTTTAGAGGTTGATAAAGAATGGATTTTTTTATTGCGCTATTTTAGTAACTGTGATGTTCAAAAATAAAAAAAGGAAAAAAAATCTAAGTGTCGAATTATCATATGAAGAAAGAAAAAGGGGGGGGACAAGTATGAACAGAATAAACCTTATTACTTTAGGGGTTAGTGATATTAATAAATCTCTAAGATTTTATAGGGATGGATTAGGATTCCATACACCGAGTAAAGAGGACAATCCTGCTGTTGTTTTTTTTAATAATGCAGGAACAAAACTTTCTTTATATCCTATAGAAGAGTTAGCAAAAGACATTAATGAGAAAGAACCGCCTAAACGTAATGGATTTTCAGGTGTTACTTTTGCTTATAACGCTAAATCAATTGAAGAAGTTGATGATATTATTAAAAAAGCTGAAAAGGCTGGAGGAATAATCGAGAAATCACCACAACGTGTTTTTTGGGGAGGATATAGTGGCTATTTTTCAGACCTCGATGGTTACTATTGGGAAGTTGCGTATTCGGAGGATTGGAGTTTTGATGAAGCTGATATGCTAATTATCAAGTAATAGTTATAACAATTGAGGGGGCTGGTCCCTTTTTGCTCAGATAACAAAAACCAACGTTTTAGTGCTAAATTCTTTAACAAGAACTACTTCCTTTTAAATAGGCTATTGACTTAACACCTCCGATTATGGGGTATTAAGTCAACAGCCTATTATAATGTCCTTTTTTACTGCGGTACTACATACTTGGCGAGCTCTTTACTAATTTGTTTACCCATCCGCTTAGATTGCTCGGTCGCTTCTTCAACACAGGCAATGAACGCTTCCTGAACTTGATGCGCTTGAAGGGCTTTTAAACCGGCTTCTGTGGTTCCGCCTGGTGATGTTACTTCCTTTCGAAGCACGCTAGGTGTTTTCGGTGATTTCTGTAGCATCTCGGCCGCACCTATTAGTGTCTGAAGGATTAATTGCTTCGCGGTTTCAGAATCGAGCCCTATCGATTCTGCTGACTTTTCTAATGCCTCGACTAAGTAATAAATATAAGCGGGGCCGCTCCCAGATAAGCCTGTTACTGCATCGAGCTGCTTTTCTTCAACAATGGAGACCGACCCTACCGTTTCAAAAAGGGTAATCGCTGTTTGTAATTGTACTTCGTCTGTATGTCTATTCGCGGCAAGAGCCGTTGCTGATTTTCCGACAGCTGCCGATGTATTAGGCATAGCCCGGACGATGGAGACTTGCTTATCGGCAATTCCTTCCAAACTTGTTGTATGAACCCCTGCCACAACGGAAATAAACAGCATCTCTTCGTGAATGTATTCTTTTATTGATTGCATCGTTTCTAAAATATCTTTTGGCTTCACTGCTAGTACGACTAGATTTGCATCTTGTAGTAATTGCTGCAGTGACCTTGTTGCGGTCACACCATATTGCTTCTTTAAATAATCAAATCGTTCATCGTTTGATTTATTTGTAACAAAAATATTTGCTGAGTCAATTACCTGTTGAGTGACCAATCCCGAAATGATTGCTTCAGCCATTGATCCAGCTCCGATAAATGCGATTTTTTTCATACTTCTCACTCCTTTTGTACATACTATTTATGGTCCGCTTTTTTTGGAAAATAAAAAGACCCCTCATCCGATAAAGGACGAAAGGTCTAGCTTCCGTGGTACCACCTTTGTTCAACTTTCCATAAAAAATAAATAGAAAAGCTGCACTTGATTCCTCTAACGCGGGATTTACGTCAGGTTTTCCTGAAGGCTCATAAGGTAGGTTCAATAATGAGAGGGCGATGAAGCCTTTCAGCACTTTCCGAGCTTCACTCTCTTTACGCCATCAATAAATTTACTTGGCCTTAATCACAGCCATGCCGTCTTTAATTACTTGTGATTATGAAGGATGAATCAGTACTCTGTCAATGATAATATATGAATTAGCTTCAAAAAAAATACGCGAATTATGTGAAAATAATGACAATATTTAAGAATACATGTAAAATGGTAATTAAACATTCATTTTCTTGATAAATGGACAGGTTTATCGGTATTGCGTATAAAAAGATTTATATAAATATAATATTTAAGGTGGAAATGATTATGGTGAATTGGAATGGAGATATTGCTAAACTTGCTTTGCCAACGCCATTTGCAGTTGGCGATGTAAATGTTTATGTAGTTAAAGGGGATGCTTTAACTTTAATTGATACTGGCGTTAAAACAAAACAATCAAAAGAAGCTTTGACTTACGGGCTTGGCGAATTGGGGCTAAAACTGTCTGATATCGAACAAATCATCTTGACCCATCATCATCCGGACCATGCCGGTGCACTCGACTTCTTTGATAAAGAAGTTCCTGTTTACGGACATAAAAATAATCAGCGGTGGCTGACTATCAGTGATGAGTTCCTTGAAAACCATAATCGTTTTTTCCTGGACTATGCTACGAAGTTTGGAGTAGCTGAAGAGTTGAAAAATAATTTGATTCATTACCGTGACGAAATCAAATTCCTTAGTGAAAGAAAGTTACAGGGGTTTTTAGCTGAGGGAGATGAACTTCCGGGACTTCCAGGATGGCGAGCAATCGAGACTCTTGGACATGCTCAAAGTCATTTATCCTTTTACCGTGAAAGTGATGGCTTGATGATTGCGGGTGACCACTTGCTTGCGAAAATTTCACCTAATCCGTTAATGGAACCGCCTTTACTTCCGGGCGGTGACCGTCCACGTCCGCTACTGCAATACAACGCTTCGCTTCAGAAATTCTTAGGAATATCTATATCCACTGTATACTCTGGGCATGGATCTGAAGTAGATGGAGACGCGGTTGCCGATTTGATTCAATATAGATATGAGCGGCAGCATAATCGTGCCATGCAGGTGAAAAGTATGCTTCAAGATAAACCTTTATCGGCATTTGAAGTGTGTCAGCAACTTTTCCCGAAAGTATATCTTCAGGAAGTCGGCCTAACACTATCGGAAACGATCGGTCAGCTAGACTATTTAGAAGACTTAGGTGAAATCGAAACAGAAACTCAATCAGGAGTAATTCTGTTTTCAATCGCTTAAACGTTCTCGAGGAGGATAATTTTTTGAATAAGTTGCAAGGGAAAGTTATTGTAATTACCGGGGCTTCCGGAGGGAATGGTAAGGAAGTGGCGATTCAAGCAGCAAAGCAGGGAGGGCGCCTTGTTCTCTTGGCAAGAAGCCTGGATAAATTACACCTGCTAAGGGATGAACTAACTAATCAATATGGAGTTGATGCATATGCATATAAACTTGATGTGGCAGACACCCACCAGGTGGAAATGGTATTTGCCGATATCCATGCTCAAATCGGTGAAGTGGATGTATTGGTTAATAATGCTGGTTTCGGCACGTTTAAAGAAGCTCTGGATACAGAATTAGATGAGACAAAAGCGATGTTTGCTGTCAATGTGATTGGATTGATGGCCTGCACAAAACTTGTACTCCCATATATGAAGAAGCGAAAATCGGGGCACATTATTAATATCGCCTCACAGGCCGGTAAAATTGCCACTCCCAAATCTACATTGTATTCATCGACCAAGTTTGCGGTGCTTGGCTACTCAAACGCTCTCCGACTTGAACTAATGGAAGATCATGTTTTTGTGACCACGGTCAATCCTGGGCCAATAGAAACGAATTTCTTTAGCATTGCGGATGAATCTGGGGCATACGTGAAAAATATCGAAAAATTCATGCTTAAGCCGGAGGATGTCGCAGCCAAAATTGTGGCGGCTATGCTGACTAATAAGAGGGAAATCAACCTCCCTGGCTGGATGGATTTAGCTGGGAAATGGTATAATATGTTTCCGAGAATCACCGAGACTTTTGGGAAAAAAGCATTTTTTAAAAAATAGGCTTCTTTGATTTGGTCTCTTAATTAAGAAGAAAGTCTTCTTCCCTATGCACCTACAAAATTCATTCTTTGTTCCGGTTCTTTCTCCTAAAACTCTTTAATGTACTTTGAGTTGTGTGGCTTCCCGATACCAAACTACTTCACTTTTTCCACTCTCCTAAGATTTTATTAAAGTCGCTCCACTTTGGAGCGGCTTTTTTTAATGGATTAGATTATCTCCTACAGCTGGGCTTTTTAGCTGGATGGGGAAGCAAAAATATTGCTGATGCCTTAAGTCGCACAGGCGTACTAGATAACTTTGTATTGGGAAAAATTTATCGGCAACAGAGAGTGAAAAAAGATGAACTATCTCAACATTCATAATTTAACAGTAAGCTATCCCCTTCAACAAAAAAACGTGTTGAAAGGGATTAACCTACAGATGAACAAAGGAGAAAAAGTACTAATTCCTGGTCCTAGCGGTGGTGGAAGAAGTACTTTAGCTCTTACGCTCAATGGGATTATTCCGTGATCAATTGAAGCTGAAATGACTGGTACAGTAACGGTAGATGGTAACAAACCGAATGTATTAAGTTTTCGTGAAATAAGCGAACGCGTAGGTATCCTTTTTCAGGATCCTGAAACATATTTTGCATGTTAACTGTTGAGAGATAGTTTCATACACAATTTTGAGTTAGCTTAAGGCTAGCTTTTTTTCATTAGAATAGTAATTTGAATGATTCAAAACAAAAGGTGAACGTTTCCTATCATGGATATTCGATAACATCAAAAATGAAGAAGGAATAAAAGGAGTAGGGAAGAAGTTAACGGGTTCTTTTTGGGGTGCAAAAATCAATTTCACAATACATTTTTAACGTGAATTCACACATGAATTCACGTTTTTTCTTTCCTTGAAATTACTACACTCTTTGATGTTTTTATTAAAATTCAAGCAAGATTTCGCACACCAATTCTCGAATATGGAAATAATTATTGTACAGTGTGAATTTAACTGTGAATTATGAAGGAGGAACAGATATGGAGCTTTTTAAACCCAAGAAAACCCAAAGAAGTGGAAATTCGCAGAAGAAACTATTTGGAAGTTTTGTAGAACAAGTTGTAAAATTAACATTTTAAAGTAAGGGCATTTCTTTGTAATGAGAAATGCTTTTTATTTTTGTCAAAATTAAAAGGATATTTCAATAACAATAATAATATAATAAAAAACAATACTAATTTATCGTTAAACGATAAATAATATGCTAAAATCATGTTGTCACTAAATAAGTGAGGTGTTTTAAATGAATGTTAAACGAGGCTCAACCACTTTTTTAAAGGTAATTATTTTTCTGGGTGGAATTGCAGTGCTTGCTTTATGTATATTTTTAGTGCCCCATATGGCGAATTTCGCAGCAAAAATGTATCCAAATATTGCCCCAATGAAATATCTCGTTTTCATCGTGATGTATGGAGTGGCTGTGCCTTTTTACTTTGCTCTCAATCAGGCCTTCAATCTTTTACGGTATATTGACGAGAACACAGCTTTCTCGGAATTATCTGTAAAGGCGTTAAAGAACATAAAGTGCTGTGCGATTACAATCAGTGGTTTGTATGTATTAGGTTTGCCACTCTTTCATTTTATAGCGAAGAAAGTTGACCCTCCTATTGCATTAATAGCACTCATCATCATTTTTGCTTCGTTGGTTATCGCCGTTTTTGCTGCTATCCTCCAACGGCTTCTACAAGAAGCGATTAACATAAAATCAGAAAATGATTTGACGGTCTGAGGTGGAGGATATGGCAATTATTATTAATATTGATGTGATGTTAGCAAAACGAAAAATGAGCGTAACGGAGCTTTCGGAGAGGGTTGGAATTACTATGGCGAATATTTCCATTCTGAAAAATGGGAAAGCAAAAGCGGTTCGTTTTTCAACATTAGAAGCGATATGTAAGACTTTGGATTGTCAGCCAGGTGATATTTTGGAGTACAAAAGCGACGAAGACACTCAATAAAAACAGACAACAAATTTATTTAACTAACGGGAGTGGATAGAGAATTTAAGGGATAGCCATTAAGCTATCCCTTCTTTGCGTTTATTGATGTTATTTACTCAGAGAATTGCATTGATATTAGTGACAAAAAATATGATGTGATTTGCAATGTTTGCACCTCAAAAGGGAAACCGTTAGGAAGAAGTTGCCCCTTTTTATTCTAATCGCTTAAGGCATTTTTATTTAATATTTTGAATGGATTAGCATATTTGTAAGTATCAGCCAATGAAGTGTTTACTAACAATTTTCCTAAATCCTCGAAAAATTTGGTGGTATTTTTAAGTGCTAAAACTAATATTTTTTTCCTATTTCTATTAAAACCTTTTGCAGAGGTATTTTTTGTAGTTTGTGGAAAGAAAGAGTAAAAATTGTTGAAATATTCTTGAAAAATGATTAAAATATAATTGGAACGACGTTGCTTATTGGGTAACGAAAATGGTTTAAAGAAATACATCAAACTGTTTTAAAAAGAGTTTAAATTTAAAATTATTGTATCTACAACAGAAAGGAGGTGAGAAATGAATGGAAACAAATTTAAAAGCAAACAATGTTTGTTCATTAACTAAAGTACTTGCAGTAGCTACTCAAAATCAATTTGCTGTCGGATCGTTTACTCCTAGAGCTACAAAGATGATAGCTCCTATACTTAGAGCGGCTCAAGAAATGAATTCTGCAGTTATTGTTCAGACTTCTGAGAGAGAGCAAGAACGATATGGGATAAATTTAGCGGAATTTAGCAGAGAGTTTTATCGTGTGATCCAAGAGGAGAATATTACCATCCCTGCTGTATTACATTTAGATCATACGAAGGATTTCAATGTAATTGCTGAAGCTATCGAAGTTGGTTTTACATCTGTTATGATTGATGCATCAGAGCATCCGTTTAAGAAAAATATCGAGATAACAAAAAAGGTTGTTGAGTTTGCACATTCAAAGGGTGTAACAGTTGAAGCTGAATTAGGTAAGATTGGGACAACTGACTTTATTGAAACAGACGTTGATGAAGAGCTATTTACAGAGCCTGAAGAAGCAAAACAGTTTGTTGAAGAGACAGGTGTTGATGCATTAGCGGTTTCTGTCGGAACTTCACATGGAATTTATCTTGTTAAAGATCCAAAAATTGATATTGAACGTTTAATAGAAATTCGTGCGTTAACATCTGTACCTTTAGTGTTACATGGCGGTTCAGGCACTCCTTCAGAGATGATTAAGAATGCAATTCAAATTTCTAACGGTGGAATTAGTAAAGTAAATATTGCAACAGATTTAGAACATACGATGATAAAAACTCTTAATAGAGAAAATTATGTTACAGAAAAAGAGTGGTTGGAACTACCGACTGAAACATTAACTTTAGTCCAAAACACAGTGCAGAACGTAGTAAAAGAAAAAATTGAAAACTTTTTAATAAGTATCAATAGTGCTTCTTACTATGTTTAAGCAGTAACATTACATGAACTTGAACTGTACCCCCTATTGTAGACAGACATAAAAAAACCTTTAACCACATATTAGATGGCTATAATACTTATCGTGGAAGATAATCTTATTTTTAGAAATATTGCTAAGGGATTAGGAGGAAAAATAATATGACTCAAGAAAGATCTGGTATAGTAACCTTTGCTGGTAATCCAGTAACGTTGATTGGGAGTGAAATTCGTGTTGGTGATAAAGCACCAAATTTTGAAGTATTAGCAAACGATCTCACAAAAGTTACACAGGAAGACTCAAAAGGGAAAGTTCGCCTTATTTCATGTGTACCCTCTCTTGATACAGGAGTATGTGACGCACAAACACGGAAATTTAACGAGTTAGCTAGCAATCTAGGAAATGATGTAGAAGTGTTAACAATTAGTGTAGATCTTCCATTTGCACAAAATAGATGGTGCGGAGCAGCAGGAATAGAACGAGTCCAAACCCTTTCAGATCATTTTAAGATGTCGTTTGGAACAGCTTATGGCACTTATATAAAGGAATATCGTTTAGAATGCCGTGCAGTATTCGTTGTAGATGAAATAGATATTGTACAGTATGTTGAATACGTTCCGGAAATTACGGAACATCCTAACTATGAAGCAGCTTTAGAAGCAATTAAGTCAATAATAAAAGTTAAAAAGTGATATAAAAATCAATATACACTAGGTTGGAGGATGCATATTGTTTTTCATTTAATCCAAAGAAAAATGTTTATTGCATGAAAAACTCTTATTCCTCAATATATTATGGTCTCATTCTCAAGTTGGAAAGAGCTGCCTCTCAACAGGTCTGTGAACAATTTTTGTCAACAGCCCAGGGTTAGCCTCTTTCTTCTATTAAATAATGAGGTGAGGGTGTACAAACATTGCATTAAAAAAGTTGTTATCACCTTAAAGGAAAAAGGGATAAAGTTAACAAATTGGGTCTTGCTATGGTAATATTTTATTTTCAATTTTTGTTATTAGGTGTCAAAAGAATTCTGAATTTTTAAAATTTTTTATTGAAAATCCAAATTAGTGATTATAGTGTATAGAATAAAAGGTTTTATTTTACTCACAAAACAAAACAGCGTTGCTTACAGAGGAACAAGGAGGATGTAACTAGACTTTTTCAATTTTGACAATGATATTTGAAAACAGGTAGATTGAAGTATTTATGAACAACTTAATTTAAGTCTTCTTATTATCATTAATGGTAGTCTATGATAGAGAAATAATTAATGCTGTCTGGAATGATTGACTTTCATGTTCATATCTTTGAACAAGGACGAACTAAGTAGAAAAGATTTGAAAGCGCTACAAATCTTTAGTAACTGGTATGAATTAAATGGATTTCTTTCAGTTATAGTAATTAAGATTTCACTTTTTGAAGACCAGGTTGTATACAATTTAGTATCATAAATTATTCAATTCAAATAATTTTTTACCTACTATTGTATACAATACTGCACTCGATTTTGTACTCTTCATTGAGGGGAGGTATAGAGAGTTGAATAATTTAGAAATAGAAATCTATAAAAAAATCAAGCAAGCTATTATCCAGCAAAAGCTTAGGCCTAATATGCAACTAATAGAAAAGGATCTTTCTGAATCGTTTGGAGTAAGTCGTACCCCAGTTCGTAATGTACTGCGTAGATTGGAATATGAAAAATTAGTGAAAATTAAAGAGCATAAAGGTACTTTTGTCTCTTGCTCAACGATTGAAGAGGCAAAAGAAGTATTTGAAATGAGGAGAATCTTAGAAGGGGAAGCTGTGCGAAGAGCATGCATACTCTTTAACGAGGAACAATTAAAAGAACTAGAGACGCTGGTTGAAGAAGAACGACATATTTATGGTAGTCTGGACTTTTATGAATCATTACAAATATCAGGGGATTTTCATTTGAAAATAGCTGAAATTGCAGGGAATTCGTATTTTTATCAATATCTCGAAGACTTAATTTCCCTAACTTATGTGATTATAGCAATCTACGGACGAGGGAAAGCGGAAACATGCGGTTCTCACGATCATTTGCAAATTTTTAATGCTATTAAGCAAAGGGATGGTGATCTTGCAGAACGCTTAGCCCTCGATCATCTTAGTGAAATTGAGTCAAATCTTCATTTTAGTGAGGAATTACAATACTCGTCTTCCTTATCAGATATATTTCTTTAATTGTAAGTTAATATTTAGTATTTATTGAAAGCGCTTACTTATAGGGTTTCTAAAGGAGGTGATGAAGCCCATCGAGTTCATTTACAAACTAATGAGAATTTTGACATGCTGTTTTTTTACACTCTAAAGGAAACTAAGTTGTCTAATGAGCAACGACGCCTCTTGTCAAACAATTCAATAAAATGGTGAGGGATGTTTCGATGGGAATTAGTACGTTTGACAAAGCAAACTACTTTCAAACCATGATTTAATACCTGTGAATGAAGAACAGAGAAGAATTTGCATCATTTTAGGCGGAGGCTCTTTTCTAAAACAAAGTAAGCCCTTGTGTTGTTGACTGTTTTGTTGGACAGTGACACCACAATTCTCAGGGGAACAACTGTTTTTTAATATGGAAAGATTGTATCAAAGCCTATTGGCCAACATCCAAGACCTAATTTGTAAACCAATGCATTATATCAGAAATACGGCAAACAAAAAAAGGAGTTGGGCGTACAATGTCTACAAATTTAGAAAGTTACGTTACAGAAGAGACGCAGATCCTACATGATACGGGTGTGGATGAATCACTAAAGCCGAAAACCGATAAGGGTAGGACGGTAAGTCCGATAGACTATATTTTTATGTGGGTTGGAGACGGTGTTAATTTAGGCAATATGACGCTTGGGGCTAGTTTGGTTGTAGCGGGAATCGCTACGCTAAACATCTTTCAGACATTTGCTGCAGCTATCATAGCAATTGGGATAATTTCAACTTTTTTTGCTTTAAATGACAGGCTTGGATACAGAACGGGAATACCATATGTTGTACAGCTCAGAATGTCCTTTGGGATGAAAGGTTCCATCATATCATCACTTTTGCGTGGTATCCCCGCCATCGTTTGGTACGGTTTTCAAAGCTGGATTGGCGGTACGGCCTTAAATGAAATTGCAAAGATTATTACGGGCGGCGCCTTTGATAATGTCGCCATTTGCTTTGTGGTGCTTCAGCTGGTGCAAATCGGGCTTTCGCTGTACGGCTTTCATGCCATTAAATGGGTGGAAACGCTCGCATCTATTGTTATTATATTAGCGCTTCTCTATGTATTTGGCGTTCTACTAACATCCCATAGCACTGTTATTACAGAAAAATGGGTTCATGCAGAAGGCTCATGGGGCTTGCCGTTCTTTGCATTGATAATGATGTTTATGGGAAATTATGCGGCTATCTTTTTAAGTGCAGCGGACTATTCAAGGGAGCTAAAATCTGGTATTAGCGACAGAAAACGCGGGTTTTTGTACTTTCTTCCTATTTTAATAGCATACGGCTTGACACTTGCAATCGGTGGAATGCTTGCTTCCGCAACCGGCATCAACAATCCAGTGAAAGCGTTTGCGGTCGTGGTGGATAACTCTTATATTACACTCTTTGTATCCGCATTTATTGTTTTGGGTGCGGTTGCAGTAAATATGGTTGCCAATATTATTCCGCCAACCTATGTTATTACATTGCTTACAAAAATGAAATATAAACCTGCAGTTACCATAACCGGACTGCTTGCATTTTGCTCATTCCCTTGGGTTCTTGTGCAGGATTCTTCGGCAAAGGGTCTTGGAATGTTCATTCTTATATATTCTGCATTTTTAGGACCGATTGTTTCTATATTATTAGTCGAATATTATATATTAAGAAAGCAAAAAGTAAATGTTGCAGATTTGTATAAGGAAGACGGTCCATTTGCTGGGTATAATCCAGCAGCGGTGCTTGCATTGCTTATCGGCGCCGGTGCAGCCTTTGTGAAAGTGGAGCTGGCATGGATTATCGGGGTTGTTGTGGCAGGTATTGCATATTTGCTTTTGATGAAATTTGCATTTAAAGATTCAAAATTCAAAAAGGGTACTATATTTGAGAATAATGGAAAACCTGTTGATCCAATAAAATCAATAAGTAAATAATAAAGGAGTGGATGTACTTTTATCATCCACTACAATGCTATCTATTATCTATACTGACTGGGCAGTTGTATTGCAAATTATTACATCATACGAAGACGAGAATTAAATGAGAACGAGGTTAAACTCTGCCAATGGTGGAATATTCTTATTTTATAGGTTTATCATCTCCGGGCATTTGTTGCAACAGGAATAGTAGTGTTAATTATCTTCATTGAATGTTTAATCCTTCTTTATCGTATCTTAATGTTTTCCTGTAACAAAAAACATTTATGTAGAGAAAATAGAGGATGAAATAAGCAAGGTAGCCGAGTGGAATGAGAATACAGAAAATTCTTAAAAATGAAGGGGTTGGAAGAATGAAGTTTGATTTAGTGATAAAAAACGGTAATGTTGTAATGGGAAATTCAGTAGAACAACTTGATATAGGTATACTTAATGGTAAAATTGCTGAAATTTCAAAAGAAATAGCCGGGGAATCTGCTGAAATTGTGGATGCTTCTCATCAATATGTCATGCCTGGGATGATAGATGCCCATGTTCATATTTGCGAGCCAGGAAGAACGGAGTGGGAAGGGTTTGTAACAGGAACTCAAGGACTAGCTGCAGGGGGGACTACTTCATTTGTTGACATGCCTTTAAATGCTCTGCCAGCAACGACTACAAAGAGTTCACTGCATTTAAAATTAAAATCTGCTGAAAATAAGGCGTTTGTTGATTATGCTTTGTATGGTGGATTAGTTCCTGATAATATCGAAGATTTAGAGGATCTTTCTAACGAAGGTGTAGTGGCCTTCAAATGTTTTATGGCAACATGTGGTAGTGAGGAAATTGGAGATTTTAAAAATGTTGATGATTTTACACTCTATCAAGGTATGAAAAAACTAGCAGAATTGGGACATGTTTTATCTATACATGCAGAGAATGCAGAGCTTACTGATAAACTAGCAATTGAAAAGAAAAAACAAGGGAAAACAAGAGCAAGAGATTATGTAGAGTCCCGCCCAATTTTTACTGAAGTTGATGCTGTAAAACGTGCATTGTTATTAGGTAAAGAAACTGGATGTAAATTACACTTTGTTCATATTAGTAGTGCAGAGGCTGTTGAGGAAATCCTTAAAGCACGTCAACAAGGACAAGAGGTAACGTTAGAATCTTGTCCTCACTATTTTACTTTAGATACGGAAGACTTTGAAAAAATAGGTCCTGTTGCGAAATGTGCCCCACCGCTTCGTGCTAAAACAGAACAAGATAAATTATGGGAAGCCCTTAAGGATGGGAAAATTGATATTCTGACATCAGACCATTCCCCATGCCCTCCTGAAATGAAGCAGAGCAACACAAATAATATGTTTGAGATATGGGGAGGGATTAGTGGTTGCCAAAATAATGTTGATTTAATGTTTGACGAGGCTGTAAAAAAACGTGGTGTTTCTGTAAGCGAATTCTCAAAGATGATTGCAACAAAGCCTGCAGAAATATTTAACATAAGAAATAAAGGAAGCATTAAAGTATCCTATGACGCTGATATCATTCTCCTTGATCCAAATAAATCATACATCGTTCAGCCAGAAGATTTGTATTACCGTCATCAACATAGCCCTTATGTTGGAAGAAATATTAACTGTCGAGTGACGAAAACGTTTGTAAGAGGACATCTAGTATTTGACCTTAAGAAAGGAATTGTAAGTCAGCCAATTGGGAAATTTATCTCGGCAAAAAGTAGTTTCGTAGAAGCATAAAGATGAATATTTAGACAGAATTCTTGTGTCGTTTTGATGCACAGGATGTGCTAGTGCAGATGCTACGACAGGACGGTGCCTAGCAACTACCAGCACCTAGCTCTTTGAAGTCACAAGTTGAAACTAAATAAAGGTACTTGTGTGATTCTCTAAAGAAGGTTGACCTAAAAAAGGGTACTTAAGGTGCTCTTAATAGCGTCATACCTTCTTTTCGTTTTATCAGAAAGCATAAATTTTGAATGATGTATTTCTTTTGTAATTCTTTCAAATCAGTCACTTGAGGCAAAGAGGAATCTTAAAATATTTGAATAGTTTCAAATTTATGGTAAAATTTTATTTGAAAATACTTAAGTGCGGTATTGTTAAAACATTATTGCTTCCTACGCAACATTTTTTTTGATAAAATAAAGAAACAGGATCAGTAATTTAGGCATTAATCGGAGGTTAATATAAATGGTTAAGTCAGTAGATAGGGCGTTAACAATTATTTCATTGGTCAGCAAGCGTAAAGAAGGGATGGGTGTTACTGAGCTGGCCTCCAATCTAGATTTAAATAAAAGCTCTATATTCAGATTATTAAGTACTCTTGTAGAACATGGATTCATCGAACAAAATCCTGAAACTAAAAAATATAGATTAGGCTATAAATATTTAGAATTAAGTACGATGTTACTTGAATCTATTGATTTGAGAACTCAAGCTAAGCCTTTTTTGGAAGAGTTAGAATCACATACTAATGAAGTGATCCACTTGACTGTATATGATCAAGGAGAGGTAATTTATATTGAAAAACTTGAGGGAAGTGAAACCCTTAGAACACATTCACAAGTAGGAAGAAGGGCCCCGATGCATTGTACGGCAGTTGGGAAGGTAATCTTAGCACATCTGCCGCTAAATGAGATTGTAGATATAATTGACAAGTATGGTTTACCAAAACATACTGAACAAACGATTACAAATAAAGATTCTTTTTTTAAAGAATTGGGAAAAATAAGGAACGAAGGCTTTGGTACAGAAGTTGAAGAAAACGAACCTGGTATCTCCTGTATTGCAGCGCCAATTTTTGATAATCGGAAGAAAATTACTGGTGCTGTTAGTATTTCAGGGCCAAGCATCCGAATGACTGAAGAAAGATTGGCTGAAATTAAACCAATAATAATGGATATAGGTAAAAAGATTTCAAAGAGGCTTGGTTACACAGACAATTAAATGATGTGAAATAAGATAAGAATTGGTATAAGACCAGTTCTTTTTTTATATGGAAAATTATTGATTGTGAGTTATCTTCGAAAGTTAAGGATTTGTCTGAGATATTTTGTATCCACGAAAACAACTAATTTATCTTTGGAATTTTCAATTAATTAATTTTTAAATAAAATTCGAACTTTTTCTAGACTTTCAATGTCCAAAAAGCTTGTGAGACTGTTATTTAATGGGCAATCTGATTTTTTGCCCTTCGAAAATTTTTATAAAAAATTTAATGACAAAAATACTTGAAATATTCAAAAAACGATGATAATATCAAAATAAGAAACACAGTTAGTTGATAAGCAACGGTATAACTTATTTTTTTGATTATAAAATGAAACGCGGTTGCTTATTGCGAGACTAATGCATTTTATTTTTTAATCATATAATGGAACATTGTTCCTTATTGAGAAACAAGGAGGAGGAATAATAGTGGTTTTTTCGAAAGAGAAAAGCGAATTTTATAATGATCTAACCAAAACAATCCGCCGGCACATAGTTAAAATGACCAATCATGCTGGAAGTGGGCATCCAGGAGGATCCTTATCAGCTACTGAACTAATGTCCGTATTATTTTTTGAACAGATGAATGTTGATCCTAACAATCCAGATTGGCAAGATCGTGATTGTTTCTTCCTATCAAAAGGACATTGTACACCTGTGTTTTACTCAGTATTAGCTGAAAAAGGATTCTTCCCAGTTGAAGAGTTAATGACATTCAGGGATGTAGACGGTAGATTACATGGACACCCATGTGGAGAGCATATCCCGGGTGTAGACATATCGTCAGGATCACTTGGTCAAGGATTATCAGTTGCTAATGGTGTTGGTTTAACTGCAAAACTAGATGGTAGCAATAGAAGAGCATATTGCATGATTGGTGATGGAGAATTACAAGAAGGTCAAATATGGGAAGCAGCGATGACAAGTGCACATTACAATCTTGATAACGTTTGTGCAATTATCGACTGGAACAAAATCCAACTTGATGATTTCGTTGAAAATGTAAAAGGTGTTAAAAATCTTGGAGATAAATTTAGAGCTTTCGGTTGGCACGTAGTTGAAATCGATGGCCATGATATCAATGCAGTAAACGAAGCGTTTAAAGAAGCTAAACGTACAAAAGGTAAACCTACTGCAATTCTAGCTCATACCGTTAAAGGTAAGGGAGTTTCATATATGGAAGATACACATGATTGGCATGGAATGGCTCCAAATGATGAGCAATTAGAAATCGCTTTAAAGGAGTTGGCTTAGATGGCAAATCTAGAAGCACCACGTAAAGGTTTTGCTGATGCACTAATTAGACTTGGAGAAAAACATGATAATTTAGTGGTACTTGATGCGGACTGCGCAAAATCAAATATGACAAATCTATTTAAAAATAGATTTCCAAAACGATTTTTTAACATCGGTATTTCTGAATGTGATTTAGTAGGAACTGCAGCTGGTATGGCAATAGCTGGTAAAGTGCCATTTGCGAATGCTTATGCAAACTTCCTTACTGGACGCGCATTTGATCAGATGAGAATTTCTGTATGTTACTCAAATAACAATGTGAAAATTGTCGGTCATAACGCTGGTACATCAGCTGCTCAAGAAGGAGCAACACATTTACCGCTTGAAGATATTTCTTTAATGCGATCACTTCCACGTATGACTGTAATTGTTCCAGCAGATGCTGTGGAAATGGAAAAAGCAGTAGAAGCTGCTTATTATCATGATGGACCAATTTACCTTCGTGTTGGTAAATTACCAGTACCAATAGTTACAAAGAAAGAAGAACCTTTCAAAATCGGTAAAGCAATTAAATACCGTGAAGGTTCTGATATTACAATCATCAGTACTGGTATTATGCTTGATGAATCACTAAAGGCAGTAGAAGAATTAGAAAAACAAGGTGTAAGCGCTGAACTATTACACATTCATACAATTAAACCTATTGATAAAGAAGCAATTGTAGCTTCAGCTGCCAAAACAAAAAATGTTATCTCCGTTGAAGAGCATTCAATTATAGGTGGATTAGGTAGTGCAGTTGCTGAAGTATTATCAGAAAGCCAACCAGCTAAATTAAGAAGAATCGGTACAAATGACCGTTTCGGAGTTTCTGGAAAAATGGATGAGTTACTTGACCTCTTTGAATTAAGAGCACATCGTATTGTATCAACGGCAAATGAACTATTAGGTGAAAAAGTAAATAGCTAATTACCTTTTTAGATAATGAAAGGGGGAGGGGTTTTGTCAAACGTAACCCAATATCCAAACTTAAAAGATACATTAGAAAATCCTCTCTTCTCTAAATCGGATGATAGTTTGCGTGCTAAAATCAAAGGTCATTTAAAACAAACAAAACATAAGTTTATTGTTTTGGATGATGACCCAACTGGTGTCCAAACTGTCCATGATATTTTTGTCATTACGGATTGGGGAAAAGATTGGATAAAAAAAGGTTTATCTGATGAGAGAAGTGTACTTTACATTTTAACAAACACAAGAAGTTACAATGAAGAAAAAACTAAAAACATCAATAGAGAGATTATTCGAAACATTGTTGAAGTCACTCAAGAGTTGGGTATTAACTTCTCAATTATTAGTAGAAGTGACTCAACATTAAGAGGACATTATCCACTGGAAATTGATGTACTACAAGATGAACTTTTAAAGGCTTTTAATGTTGAGATTTCAGGTCATTTAATCGTACCGGCCTTCTTTGAAGCTCATCGTTATACATTAGATAATACTCATTATTTAGGTGTAGATGGGCAGCTTGTCCCAGTAAGTGAAACCGAATTTGCGAATGATTCAGTTTTCGGCTTCAATACAGCTAATTTGCCAAAATGGATTGAAGAGAAGACAAATGGAAGAGTAGCTTCAGAGTCCGCATTGATCATTTCACTTGAAGATATTCATAATGGTGGTATTGATAAAGTTTACGAGATTTTACTCTCTGCAAACAATAATACTCCTATTATAGTGAATGCTAAATCTTATTATGATTTAGACATCGTATCATTAGCTGTCCTTAAAGCAATTGATTCTGGTAAACAATTCTTATTTAGAACTGCAGCATCATTTGTAAAATCGATTGCTGGAATTTATGATCGTCCATATTTGTCAGCTGATGAGATTGTTTCAAAAGATGAATGCCGTGACAATGGTGGATTTATCGTTGTAGGTTCTCACACGAAAAAAACAACGGAACAAATCAACGAACTTATGAAGAAATACCCGATTGAACAAATCGAAATTAATGTTGTAAAAGTTTTAAATGAAGAAACTAGAGCTGAAGAGCTAACACGAGTATGCCAATTAGTAGATAATAATATTTCTTCTAATCGCGATACGCTTGTTTTTACAAGTAGAGATGTAATTATTGCAAAAGAAATAGAAGAAAATTTAAAAATTAGTCAAACTATTTCAGGTTCCTTGGTTGAAGTGGTTCGTTCACTAAAAGTTAAGCCAAAGTTCATCATTGCAAAAGGCGGTATAACTTCTAGTGATGTGGCAACTGACGGCTTGGAAATAAAATATGCAAAAATTTTAGGGCAAGCAATAGCCGGTGTGCCAGCGTGGTTAACTGGAAGTGAAGCTAAGTTCAAAGATACACCTTATATAGTATTTCCGGGCAATGTAGGGGAAAAAGAATCGATTGCTCAAATCTTTGAAAATATTAAAAACGATCAAAAGGGAGAGAATTAAATGGCTAGACAAAAAATGACAGCTGCAGAATTAATTGCATTGTATTTAGAAAAAAGAGGGGTAAAACACATTTACGGTGTACCGGGAGCTGCAATTTTACCATTCTACGATGCAATAAAAGAATTAACGAAAATTGAATCATATGTTGTTCGTCACGAGCAAACAGGTGCTTTCATGGCTGACGGTTATTCAAGAGCAACTGGTGAAGTTGGTGTATGTGCTGCAACTTCAGGTCCAGGTGGAACGAACTTCTTAACAGGCCTTTACAGTGCATGGATGGATTCAATTCCAATGATTGCTATTACTGGCCAACAAAAAAATAGTTTAATTGGAACCATGCAATTCCAAGAAGCTCCTATCGTTGAAATGGCTAAGCCTGTAACGAAAGCTTCATATCGTTTAACAGACGGTTCGAAAGCTGCTCAATTTATCCAAGAAGCATGGGTAACAGCTACTACTGGTAGAAAGGGCCCGGTTTTACTTGATTTGCCAGTTGATCAACAAAAAGTTGTAGTAGAAGTTGACTTAGATGCACTTATCGCTTCTACTCCAGCAGATACCTTACCACAAGCTACTGACGCGGATATCGAGAAAACTTTAGAATTATTAAAAGATGCTAAAAGACCTGTATTACTTTCTGGTGGTGGGGTTAACATTGCAAACGCTACTGCTGAATTAAAAGCATTAGCTGAAGAACTTCAAATCCCTGTTGTAACTTCTGGTATGGGTATGGATACATTCCCTAACGATCATCCATTATTCGCTGGGCGTATGGGAACAATGCTTGATACTCCATTCGGTAACAAAACAATTGTTGAAGCTGACTTAGTAATCAACCTTGCTGGACGTTTCGCTGACCGTTCTACTGGTAATGTTGATGTATTCACACAAAACGGTAAGAAAATTATCCACGTAAACCTTGATAACAAAGAAATTGGTAAAGTTGTATCAACTACTTTAGGTATCGTTTCTGATGTTAAAACATTTATGGTTAAACTTGCCGATACTCATAAAGCACTTAGTGCTACTGTAGCTGCAACTGCTGAAGCAGGTACTAAACTTGACTTAACTGAAGACCGTAAAAAATGGGCTCGTAAAACTGATTACACATCACTTCCAATCAGACAAGAGCGTGCAATACGCGAACTTCGTGAATTCTTAGATCGCGATGCATTCGTATCACATGACTGCGGTATCAGCCAAATCTGGTCTTGTCAATTATTTGAAACTTATGAACCAAGAACATACCTATTAACTGGTGGTGCAGGTACTATGGGTTGGGGGCTTGGTGCAGCAATGGGAGCAAAACTTGCATTCCCTGAAAGACAAAGTGTAAACCTTCTTGGTGACGGAAGCTTGGGTATGTCATTACAAGATATCGCTACAGCTGCAAAACATGATATTCCGGTAATTATTTTCTGTTTGAATAACTCATTACTTGGATTAATTCGCCAACAACAAAACTGGTTCTATGATGAGCGCCAAATTTCTACAGACTTAATTTACAAAAATGAATTATGTGATAATGAAGAGCGCGGAATCGACTTCGTTAAAACTGCTGAAGGAATGGGTGTTCGTGGTGAGCTTGTTACTCATTATGATGATATCAAACCAGCTCTACAACGTGCAGTTGACTCAGGAAAACCATATTTAATCGAAGTTATTGTTGATCCTGATCCTAATAAAGCATGCGAGTTCTCAAACAACGGTGCACTTAGCGGATTTAAATACTCTAACCAAATTAATTTTTCTAAATAATTATGGCTTTTGAAAAACGTGAGATTTTATTGAAGCAATTGGTCATTTACGATTGCTTCAATGACATCTAAATAATGTTAAGTAAAATTGACTTTACTTCAATGTAACGAGGTTTATAAAAAAGTTTAATTATTAAAGGAGGGAAGCCGAAAAGTCGGCGAAACAATGTCAGCAAACCTTCATAATTCAATGAAAGTCGGAATTGTTCATTTTATGGCTTATCCGCAAACAATGGGTGGAGACGGTCCAACTGTTGAAACAATAAAGAAAATAGTACAAGATGATTTCTTCTCTGGGATTGAGATTACATCTATTAACAATTCTGAGGATCGTAAAGAAGTTATTCAAACTCTACAATCTGGTGGAATGACTGTAGGATTTGGAGCACAACCAATTCTTTTAAGAAACAAGGGAAACCTGAACTCATTTAATGAGGCTGAGCGTAGAAGAGCTATCGATTTAGTTAAAGGTGGAATCGACCAAGCTTATGAATTAAATGCTTCTAAATTTGGTTTCTTAAGTGGTGCTAAACCAGAAACTAAACAAGACATTGCATTACAATTACTAACGGAATCAATCAAAGAATTATGTGAATATGCAAAATCTAAAGGTGATTTAATTCTTTCACTTGAAACTTTTGATGATGAGACTGATAAAAAATGTTTAATCGGTTCTAATACACTTGCGGTTGAAGTGGCAAAAGAAGTTCGTAAAGTGGATCCTACTTTCGGTTTAATGCTTGATTTAAGTCATTTACCAATGCAACGTGAAACTTCTAATCATGCATTAACTGTTGCTCGTGATTATATTAATCATGCTCATATCGGAAACTGCTATATTAAAGATACTTCTGATCCTGCTTACGGTGATCAGCATCCGCGTTTCGGCTATCCTGGAAGTGAAGTTGATGTTCCAGAATTGGCAGAGTACTTACGAGCACTATTAGAAATTGGATATATCGGTGAGGGGAATAAGAATATTGTTGCTTTTGAAGTAAAACCTGTAGGAACAGAGTCATCAGATATTGTAATTGCACAGTCAAAACGTACTCTCGTTGATGCATGGTCATTATTACATTCAAAAAAAAGTAGTTTAGTAAGCTAACCAAATCTCGATGGATCCTCTCTGTATTAAACTAGCGACAAGTATTTTTGCTTGTCGCTAGTTAAACTCATTTGAGTATAATATAAAATTAAATCACATACTAATCTACGTTTTAGTTGGGGAATTAATCTAACCAGGATGTTATTAGTATTTAAACATAAATAATAAACTATGTTTTGTAATAAATAACAAAATATTTCTGGAGATCAAATTGGCAAGGAAGTGATCGTTTGATTAAACTCAAGCATGACATTGATGCTAAAAGAATCAGTACTAGAATCGAAGAACTTGCTGGTTGTTCATCAACATCTGTTGGTGTCACAAGGCTACCTTTCACAGTGGAAAGTTCAGAAGCAGAAAGACTAGTTGAAGAGTGGATGAAAGCAGCCGGAATGGCAGTAAGAAAAGATGGTCTTAACAATATTATCGGACGTTATAAGGGGAAAGATCCTTCTGCTCCAGTCTTAATGATTGGTTCCCATTTAGATAGCGTGATTGAAGCAGGTAAATATGACGGTATTTTAGGAGTTATATCTGGAATTGAAGTTGTTCAAACTCTTCGAGATAATGGCCTTATTTTAGACAATCCAATCGAAGTGGTTGGTTTCTGTGATGAGGAAGGTGTAAGGTTTCATTCAACTTTCCTTGGAAGTAAGGCAATTGCAGGAACTTTTATTGATGAAGATTTAGAAAGAGCAGATGAAAAAGGAATAACAATTGCTGAAGCATTAAAAGGAATTGGAATTGCTGATCCATATGCTTATAAAAACGCTAGTCGGACTCCAGAAGAACTTCTCGCTTATTTAGAACTTCATATCGAACAGGGGCCTGTCCTTGAGAAGGAGAATGAACCTGTTGGAGTAGTTAGTGGGATTGCTGGTGCTACAAGATTCTCATTTGAAATTATCGGAAAACCTGGTCATGCAGGGACAGTTCCTGTTGCGATTAGACAAGATGCACTTTTAGGTGCTGCTGATCTGATTTCTTACAGTGAGAAAATTGCTCTACAAAATGAACCATTAGTTGCAACTGTTGGTAAACTTACTGTTAGTCCAGGTGCTAGTAATGTTATACCTGGTCTTGTAACAGGAACGCTGGATATTCGTGATTTAAATGTTGAACGCAAACAAAAAGCTATTGATGCTATTTTAACTGAAAGCGAAAGAATAGCTGAATCTAGAGGACTTCAAATGAAGTTTGAACAAGTAATGGAAGCTGACCCTGTATACTGTAACGAAGAAATGATTAAATTAATCGAAGAGTCCATTAGTGAGCGAAGTGGAAGCGCTGTCAGTCTTGTGAGTGGTGCTGGTCATGATGCAATGGCTATGGCTGATGTAACTAATGTTGCAATGATTTTCGTTCGTTGTAAAGATGGACTTAGTCATCATCCTGATGAATTCGTTACTGAAGAAGATATGGGTGCAGGAGCTGAAGTTCTTTATTCTACGGTAATTAAACTAGCTACAAAACAATCATGATCATCGAGAAGGAAATCTCCCGGTAAAAACTAAAGCTCTAATGAAAAAGAGTTAAAATTAGTAAAGACTTATAACTTTGGTTTTAATAAGGGGAGGGGAGTTATGGCTACATTTGATTTAATTATTAGAAACGGAAAAATTGTAACGTTGGATTCGATTGTTCAAGGTGATATCGGAATAAAAGAAGGGAAAATAAAAGAAGTGTCTTTTGGTAAAAACCTTGCAGCTAATGCAATAAGAGAAATCAATGCTGAAGGACAACACATCTTACCTGGATTAATTGACACTCATGTTCATTTTAATGAACCGGGCAGATCGGAGTGGGAAGGTGTTAAAACTGGGAGCAGAAGTTTAGCTGCAGGTGGGGTAACAACCTATTTTGATATGCCATTAAACAGTACACCTCCAACAATTAATAAAGAAAATTTGGCATTAAAGAGAGCTTGTTCAGAAGCGAAATCTATTGTTAATTTTCGCTTCTGGGGTGGACTTGTACCAGAAAATATTGAGAATATTAAGGAACTCTATGAAAATGGCATCATTGGATTTAAAGCATTTATGTCACCGAGTGGAATTGCCGATTTCAATCATGTTGATGATATTACGCTCTTTAAAGGAATGAATGAAATTGCTTCTGTCGGTTCTCTTTTAGCCGTTCATGCTGAAAGTACAGTTATCTGTGATCAGCTTGCTCAAGAAAAACAAAGCAAAAATAAAACATCTGCAAAGGATTTTATCGAGTCAAGACCGATTATTTCTGAAATTGAAGCTGTAAGAAGAATCATTTCATATGCTGAGGTTACAGGCTGTAAAGTACATGTTGTTCATGCAAGCAGCCGAAAAGTAGTCGATGTCATTAATGAGGCAAAGCAAAGAGGTATAGATATTACAGTAGAGACTTGCCCTCATTATTTATCTTTGACAATAAAAGATTTAGAGGAAAAAGGCGGATTGGCAAAATGTTGTCCTCCACTGCGTGATGAAAAAGAAGTTGAACAATTATGGGTTGCTTTAGCAAATGGTGAAATAGACCTCATAGCTTCTGACCATTCACCAGCACCAGCAAGCATGAAAGAGGTAACAAATGGAGACTTTTTCAAGGCTTGGGGGGGGATTTCAGGTGCCCAGTCTACACTAAATATCATGTTGACAGAGGGGTATTTTAACCGTAATCTTCCTTTAGAAAAAATTGTTGAGTTAACGGCTACGAATCCTGCTAAGTTGTTTGGACTTTATCCTCATAAAGGAATAATAGCCGTTGATAGCGACGCGGATCTAGCAATTGTTAACCTTAACGAAAGTTTCAAGCTGAAAAAGGAAGATCTGTTTTACCGCCATCAGCATTCGCCATATGTAGGCAGAACATTCAAAGGAAAAGTAACGACTACGATTGTCAATGGGAATGTAGTCTTTGAAGATGGAAACATAACAGTTGTGGAAAAAACAGAAATCAATTCATAAGAAAAAACTATAAATCTAGGTTTATAAAAGGGAAGCATTTTATTTATAATAGACAAAAACTAAAAGTGTTTTTAGCGATTAGTCATAATGACTAATGATGTAATAGCGAATAACATGTAAATAAGAAAGCAAAACAATTAAAAGGGGAGTATTAATAATGGGTTATCCTAAAGATTTATTATCAAGCAGATCAATAATTAAACACGGTAAATATGCTTTAATTGCACCTGAAGGGTTAGTTAATAATGTTATACCAGGGTTTGAGAATTGTATCATTTCTATTTTGGGTTCTCCAAAACTTGGAGCGAGCTTTGTTGATTACATTGTGACAATGCAAAATGAAGGAAAGAATACCGAGGGGTTTGGTGGGCAAGAAGATGTAGAGACATTCGTCTATGTTATTGAAGGGAAAATTAAAGCTGCTGCAGGTGAACAAGAGTTTAGTCTTGAAGAAAGCGGTTATTTATACTGTCCACCAGGTACAAAAATGTATTTAGAGAATCAATGGGCTGGAGATTCCAGACTATTCCTTTATAAGCAAAAATATCGTCCACTCGAAGGACGGAAGCCATGGGTCTATTCAAACCATGCCAACAAGATTGAATATAGGATTTATGATGACATGCATAATGTCAATATTAAAGATCTTTTGCCTGCAGATATAGATTTTGATATGAATTTTCATATTCTTTCTTTTGATCCTGCTGCATGTCATCCATTTATCGAAACACATGTGCAGGAACATGGTGCTTACCTACTCTCAGGAGAAGGTATGTATAATCTAGACAATCAATGGATTCCAGTGAAAAAAGGGGATTATATATTTATGGGTCCATACGTACATCAGGCAGCTTATGCGGTAGGAAGAGAAAATTTAACATATGTCTACTCTAAAGATTGTAACCGTGATGCAGCCTTGTAAAAGTCACATTCTTCATATTAATATGTATTCGAAAACTTATTAATAAAAAGGGGTGTATAGAAGTGGAAGAGAAAGCGACTTTGTCAAAAATCGAGGAGATAACAGCAGAAAGAGTCTTTGAAATTGATAAGATAGCAAAATTTGATCCAAATGAAGCGCAAAAGAACTATTTCTATGAAACAGATAAAACGGTTGGGGCAATTTGGTGTCTTGAGCCTGGGCAGGAATTATATTTACACTCCCATTCGAATGTTGATGATATTTGGGTTTGCATGGAGGGGGAAGGAACATATTTCCCAGACTTAGAGAATGAAATCGCAATCAGAAAAGGAATGGTATTATTGGCCAAACCTAACCAAATTCACGGAATGCGTAATACAGGAAAAGACCGATTCGTGTTTGTGGGCTTTGCTGCTGGTTCATTGCCAATGGATATAACTAGATATTAGTATTAAAAATAAATCTATTAAACTTTAAACAAGTTGAACTAAATAATTTAAGTATCCTTCTTTAAAAATCGATTAATGCTATAAAAATTAATGAAATAAATGATTAAAGAGAAGCGATTGTAATGAAGACATTCGCTTCTCTTAATTTTATTGTTGTCAAAAGCGAAGATTTGGAATTTATATAAAAAACCGATTGATTCCAAGTATTTTCGTCTCGTTTTTTGCAGCCCTTCTGACTTTAACGAATTCTTTTGCATCTATTCAAGCTACTGCTGATGTATACAAGCATAAGGTTTAACAGAATCAATACAGAAGATCTATTTTTGTAACAGGTATTTTTGTGTTTATTACTACAATTTTCTGCTTGGTTCCTTTTACGCCCTTTACATCTACAAGTTAATGGAATTTTGGGAAAATTTAAAAATAAATATTGATATTGGTAATTTAAGATGATATTCTTTAGATAAGAAAAATAAAGAAACGAAGTTGCTTAATGAACAACAAAATTCAAAGGAACTTAATTTTTTCTTAAAAAGATTCAAAAAAAAGTGTCGACAGACGACAAGAAAGGAGAGAATTATGGATACTTTTTCTATAGAAAAACCATTGAGATATTATGACCAAGTTTATAATTCGATTAGAGAAATGATTGTCAAAGGCACCTTAAAACCCGGTGATAGTATTTATGAAGCTAGAATAGCAAGAGAATTAAATATCAGCCGCAGCCCAGTACGGGAAGCTGTAAGGGCCTTAGAAAAAGAAGGGTTATTAGAAATTGATGAAAAATCCAGAATTACAGTATATAAACCAACCATGAAGGATATTGAAGATATTTATCAATGCCGAATAGTCCTCGAGTCTTTAGCTGCTAGTTTAACAACGAGGCTGGCTACGAAACTAGAATTAGAAGAAATAGAGGATACTCTTATAAAAAGCAGTGAATACCTTGAGGATTATTGTGAAGAAAAAAGGGATGGATTAATTAAGGAAAATGCAAGATTTCATGATCTAATCATGAAATATAGTCAAAATAAAAGATTGAAAAAACAACTTAAAGATTTAAAATCTTTAAGTCATTATTATAGAGTTTTAAATTTCCAGGGTGAAAATAGAGAATGGAATGTTTTTAACGAGCATCAAGAAATATTTACTCAAATTGTGAATAGGGATCAAGAAAAAGCATGTGAAGCGATGCAAAATCATATGAAAAACGACTTAATTCATTTAAAAGAAATGTTCGGAACCAGTAATAACTTAGACAAGGAGAATATGCCACCGTTTTCAAGAATGGTATAGGTAAATTATGAGTTTTACAGGTGAAAGACATAAAGTGTCGACAGACGACATCTGAATAAGGGATTTGGATACAGAGGCAACCCGCTAGGTTTTTGCTGTTGACAGTTGACGATTAGGGTTACCGAAATCATCAGATAAAAAAAGGAGGACTATAAGTTGAAAACGATCATTCAAAATGGAACAATTGTTACCGTTGCTGATATTTACAAGGGAGATCTATTGATAGAAAACGGAGTAATAACAGCTATAGCTGATCGAATCATCCCCGAAAAAGATGTACATGTCATTGATGCCAGTGGACAATACCTTTTTCCCGGAGGGATAGACGTACATACCCATCTTGCCTGGCCATTTCAAAGCACCGGAACTGCTGATGATTTTGTAAGCGGTACCAGAGCTGCGGCTGCAGGTGGGATTACGAGTATTATCAACTTTACGAATCCTAAAAAAGGGCAAACCCTTCTTGATAATTTACAAGAGTGGAAGAAAAAGGGTGAATTATCTTTAATAGATTACGGATTTCATTCGATAATCAGTGAATACAATGACCATGTACTTCAAGAACTTCCAATCCTCGCCGAACAAGAAGGTGTTACTTCTATTAAACTATTTATGGCCTACAAGGGTGAGTTAATGGTCAATGATCGTGAAATGTTTAAAATAATGAAAAAAGCTGGGGAAGTTGGAATTATTACAAATGTTCATGCTGAGAATGGTGATATTATCGATGAATTGGTTGAAGATTCGCTATCGAACGGAAATACAGACCCTATTTTTCATGCTTATACCCGTCCTCCCATTACAGAATCTGAAGCAACCGGCAGAGCACTTTCAATAGCAGAAGCAGCGAATGCATCTATTTATATTGTCCATGTTAGCTGTGCTGATGCTTTAGAAAAAGTGGAACAGGCTAAAAGGCGCGGTGTACAAGCATTTGCGGAAACTTGTCCACATTATTTAGTGCTTGATGAAAGCTATTTAGAATTACCAGATTTTGAAGGAGGAAAATATGTTTGCTCCCCTCCGCTTCGTGAAAAGTGGAATCAAGACCTTCTTTGGAAGGGAATTTCCTCTGGTCTCATTTCAACCGTTGGATCAGATCATTGTCCATTTTTATTTGAAGGGCAAAAAACAGTTGGTAGAAACAACTTTACGATGATACCTAATGGAGTTCCAGGTCTTGAGGATATTTTCCCCATTGTTTACCACTATGGGGTTCATGAAGGAAGAATCTCTTTACAAAAGTTTGTGGAAATCATTTCTACTGGACCTGCTAAATTATTCGGACTTTATCCGAAAAAAGGATCAATTGGAATAGGTTTCGATGCAGATATTGTCATTTTTAATCCTAATGTTTCGAGAGTTATTTCAAGAGAAAAACAGTATCAAAATGTGGATTATAACCTTTATGAGGGTAGGGTTGTCCAAGGAGCAATTACACGAGTTCTTTCGCGTGGCGAGGAAATAGTTCGAGATGGATATGTTATTGGCGAACAAGGACGAGGACAGTATCTATTCAGGAAGAAAAATTCAAATATTGAGACAAGAGTTACTTGCTAGCATAAAAAACTTAATTATAAGTCCCCAGGTGTGTTTGCTTAGTATTTTAAGGGGGTGATTAGCCTAAAACATACGTAATAATAGTTCAGGGCAAAACACATTTTTAGTTAAGGGGGATTTTTATGCCAAGTGGTAACACAAGTCAGAAAGTATTAGAACCACAAGTCGATTTAACTGCCAAACCAACGAATATACGTTGGCGAGTATTTATCATGCTCCTTCTTCTTGTAACAATTAACTATGTTGATCGTGCTGTTCTATCAATTGCCATGCCGGAGATACAAAAGGATTTATCTTTAGATCCTGCCATTGTAGGTTTAATACTAAGTTCCTTTTTCTGGGGATATGCACTTATGCAGGTACCTTCAGGCTGGTTGGCGGATAAATATCGTCCAGATAAAATTGTGTATGGTGCTGCATTTGCCTGGGGTATTGTCCAAATGATGACAGGTTTCATAACTGGGGCAAAATCACTTATGTTTCTCCGTGTTTTGCTCGGAATTACAGAAGCTCCAGTAATGCCAGGATGTTCGAAGTTACAGTCGATTTGGTTGAGTTCAAAAGAAAGAGGTCGTGGGGCAACTATCATTGATAGCGGTGCACCACTAGGAACTGCAGTCGGAGGACCAATTATTATTGCCTTTATGGCATGGTTTGGAGGATGGCGTGGAGCCTTAATTGGAGCTGGTATCCTTACAATTGTTATCGCCTGGTTAGTATGGAGAGTCATCAAGGGTGGTCCTAATGGAAATCCAAATGTTAATGAGGTAGAACGTGAACATATTAGGAAAGCCCTCGAAGAGGAATACGAAGAGCATAAACGTAATGCTACAGGGATTAAAATCGGAGCAAAAGATTACTTAAAAGCACGGAATTTCTGGTGTATGTGTCTTGGTTGGTTTTCGTTTAACACTGTTTTTTACGGATTAATGACTTGGGGTCCATCTTATCTTGCTAAAACACAAAATTTGGATATAAAAGCAATCGGTGGATCGATTTTAATCATCTTTGGCTCTGGATTTGTTGGAGAAATTATTGGTGGATGGATTACAGATAAATGGCGTGATAAGGGTGGTAATTTTAACAGGGTTATGAGGACAATGTTGTCAATTGCTGGAATAATGACTGCACTTTCGATCTTCCTGCTAAGTAAATCTACTTCGGTAACAATGGCAATTACCACGCTCTCATTTGCATTATTCTTTCTTCGTTGGGGAGGTTTATATTGGAGTGTACCTGCTGCAATCTCTCAACGTGAGCATGTTGGTACAATTGGTGGATGTATGAACTTTGCAGGGAATATTGCAGGTGTTCTAACTCCGATCTATATTGGTGTTATTGTATCGTTAACAGATTCATATTTCTTAGCTCTTATGGTGTTTGTTGTAGCAGGTCTTCTTTTAGCAACAGTATCAAGCTTAATTAACTATAATAAGAAAATTGGAAGTGCAAATTAAATCAGTTATTAGGAGGAATTAAAAAATGAAAGAACCTAAAAAAATTGGAATGCTAACACCTTCATCAAATACTACACTAGAGCCGATCTGCTCCAAATTGTTATACAATGTTCCGGAAGTGACGTGCCACTATTCTCGTTTTGAGGTTACTAAAATTTCATTAGAACAGGATGCTTTAAGTCAATTTGATTTCGAGCCGATGCTAAAGGCAGCAGAATTATTAGCACATGCAGAAGTAGATGTTATAGCCTGGAATGGAACATCAGGCGGATGGCTTGGTTTCGAAGTGGACCAACAACTTTGCGAAGCGATAACAAAAAGAACAGGTATACCAGCTACGACTTCAATGTTATCTCAAGTAAGAGCGTTTAAAGAGCATAATATTAAATCTGTACACCTTGTTACTCCATATATTCCAGAAATCAACCAATTGATTGCGGAACAATACAAAAAGCACTGTAACGTGGAAACGATTAATATTCAAGGCCTTGGTCAAACAGTAAATCGTTCTTTTAGCCTAGTACCCCAAGATAGAATTGAAGAACAGATCAAAGCTGTATCCGTTTCACCTGCAGACGCATTAAGTGTGGTTTGTACTAACTTCCCTGCGGTAGATAAAGTAGAATACTATGAAGAAAAATATAATTTGCCAATGTATGACACCATCAATGTCCTTATGTGGGAGTGTTTAAAAATGGTAGATTTAGATCCAAGTATTATTAAAGGCTGGGGAAAAGTATTTTCAAGAGTAAATCAAAATAGCTAATTTAGTAACCATTGATGAGCATTCAACCCGTGCAGGGGTTGCAATGCTCTGTTCATTTACATTAGTAAATAAACAACAGGTATCTGCATGGTGAATTAACGTCTTCTCTGACGACTCCATAACATTTTACGGACAGAAGATTGGCTGTCTCAACCCCTTATGTATGCTATTTTCAAAGTGCAGATGCCGTATTTATTATATCATGAATGGAAAACGTTTGAAACTTAATGTAAATATTTTCAAAATGAATAGATAAATAGACTTTGTTATAGGAATCAATAAATTGGGAGGTGGATAAAAATGATTTCTGTTACTTTTTATAAAGGTAATCGATTGGTTTTGGGAATTAAAACGGAAAAGGGGATTTTAGACGTTGAAGCTGCTTCTATGAAATTTCCTTCTATTAATAATGTTTCTCGATCAGTATATGATCTCATTACTGAAGGAGAAAATCTACAACAAAAAATTTCAAGGTTAATCGGCGCTTCTTTAAGGGAAGATTCTTTAATTTTAGAAGAAGCTTCACTTGATTATGGTCCTTGTGTACCTGAACCTCAAAATATTATTTGTATCGGATTGAACTATAAAAAACACGCTGAGGAGTGTAATATGACTTTTCCAGCAGCCCCGATAATATTTAGTAAATTTAACAATACCATTAATGCTCACGAAAAGGAAATCATGCTGCCTAAACATTCATCACAAGTAGATTATGAAGCAGAATTAGCAATTATCATTGGAAAAAAAGCGAGAAATGTTAAAAAGGAAGATGCACTTTCAGTCGTGTATGGGTACTGTAATGCGAATGATGTTTCTGCACGTGATTTACAATCTCAAAGCTCGCAGTGGCTCCTTGGGAAAACGAGTGATGGATTCTGTCCAATCGGGCCATACCTTGTAAGTAAGGAGGAGGTCGGGGATCCCAATGACTTAAATATCGTCTCATATGTAAATGGAGAAATTCGACAGAACTCTAATACATCCGATATGATTTTTAGTTGTGAAGAACTTATTAGTTATATTTCAGAACATATTACTCTCCAACCGGGTGACATTATTCTTACTGGTACGCCAGAAGGGGTTATTTTGGGCTTTCCTGAAGAAAAGAGAGTTTGGTTAAAAAATGGTGATGTAGTAAAAGTTAAAATTGATAAACTTGGCAAATTATCAAACACATTTAAAACAGAAAAAGATTTAAAATCAACGAGTGTTAATGGTCTGAAATAAAGTGCTCGGTTACATCATTCTCAAGTTGGAAAGAGCTGCCTCTCAACGTCAGAAACATTCTGAATTTTAAAATTTTTTATTGAAAAGCCAAGTTAGTGGTGATAGTATAAATATAGAATAAAAGGTTTTATTTTACCCGCAAAACGAAACATCGTTGCTTATAGAGGAACAAAAAGGATATAACTAGACTTTTTCAATTTTGGCAATGATATTTGAAAACAGGTAGATTGAAGTATTATGAACAACAATTTAAGTATCCTTCTTTAAAAATCGATTGATGCTTATTAATGAAATAAATGATTAAAGAGAAGCGATTGTAATGAAGACAGTCGCTTCTCTTAATTTTATATATACACTTGGGATGGACTTTTCAACAGTCATCTCTATTTTTCTCACTTTTTTAATTAAAAAAAATAGGAGAAGTTTCTATGTTGGATTTAATGTATCAAATGATTTGGCGGATGTGTATGATTGTTACGATTGCATTCTTGATTACTCGACTTAATCTTTTTAGACAAATGATTTACCAGCGTTTAAGCTGGAAGGGTAAAGTAGTTATGATTTTTATTTTTGGTTTATTCGGAATAATCGGAAATTATACAGGGGTTGTTATCCAACCAGATTTTTCAAAAATACCATTTGATTATTCGTTCCATAATATAGAATCCTTTAAAGCAATTGCTGATACTCGCAATATAGGTGTAATAATAGGAGGTCTTTTTGGCGGTCCAGCAGTAGGCATTGGCGCTGGAATTATTGCAGGAGCACATCGGTACCTTCTAGGAGGATTTATTAACACGGCAACTTTTATTCTAACAGTAGTAGGTGGATTAATTGCTGGTTGGATCAATTGGAAAATTGCCTATAAGGAAAGGATTCAACCATCATATATTTTAATGATAAGTGTTTGTATCTTATTCATTCAAATTATTTTAATCCCTGTATTAATTGAATCCCATGAAGTGGGAGTTCTATTAATAAAATTTACAGGATTACCCATCATCATTGTAAATGGTATTGGAATATGGATCTGTGCGTTAATCTTTTATAGTGTCTTACGTGAAGAAGATAAAGCAAAAGCGAATCAGACCCAAAAGGCTTTATTTATCGCAAATAAAACATTGCCATTTTTTCGTCAAGGTTTAAATAAGCACTCTTGCGAAAAAGTAGCACATATACTATGTACTCATACAAATGCAGATTCTGTAGCTATTACCGATTTAAATGAAGTTTTGACTCATGTAGGAAAAGGGAAAAATTATGATCAATTATTGCAGGAAAATGATCAATATGCCATGAAACAAGTACTTAAAACAGGAGAGATATTTACTTTAAAATCTATTAGCGAGGATAGATCTATAAATACCAGGCATCCATTGAAAGCAGTCGTTATTGTCCCATTATTTGTTCGGGAAAAACCTATTGGCACCTTGAAAATGTATTATACAAATCCTTTTAAACTTAATGAATCGGAAAAGGAATTAGCTGAAGGGTTAATCATGTTGTTTTCCACACAGTTAGAAATAGGGGAGGCTGAGCGTCATAAGGAATTACTACAGGATGCAAAAATAAAAGCATTGCAAGCTCAAATTCATCCTCATTTTCTTTTTAATTCGATTAATGTTATTGTCGCTCTATGCAAAAGAGACCCTTTGTTTGCTAGGAAACTTCTTATACAATTAAGTACCTTTCTTCGTAATAATACGAGAGCGACAAGCCAGACTTTAATACCTATTGAGAAGGAAATGGAAAGTGTAATGGCTTATTTCTCTTTAGAACAAGCCCGTTTTCCCGAACGATTTACTCTTAAAACTTCTATACATTCCAGTCTTGAAAAGGCATTGATACCGCCCTTTACCATTCAACCTCTAGTTGAAAACGCAATTGTTCATGGATTTTTAGAACGGCTTATAAAAGAAACTGTTGAAATTAGTGTATACAATGAAGAAAGTTTCTTGAAAATTTCAGTTAAAGACAATGGTATAGGAATTACTAGCAAAAGACTGAAACAAATAGGAAGCCAAGCAACCCCATCAAATAAAGGGACTGGGATAGCGATACAAAATATTAGGGAGAGGCTATCATTAGTTTTTGGTTCAGAAGCTTCTTTTTCTATAAAAAGTCAGTTTAAAAAAGGAACAATCATTACGATTGTGGTTCCGCTACACTATGAAAGGTAGGAAAAGTATGTGATAAGAGCTTACTTGGTTGAAGATGAGATATTTGCCAGAGAGGACCTCAACGATTTACTTTGTCAAAGTAATAAAATAGAGGTAGTAGGTGAAGCAGATGAAATACAAAAAGCCATTTGGGAGATTCATCAATTAGAGCCCGAAGTTGTATTTTTAGACATTCATTTGGCAAAAGGAAACGGGATTGAATTAGCTAAACAACTTCGTACATTAAAAAAGCCACCTTTTGTTGTTTTTGTAACCGCTTTCGATGAGTATGCTGTAAAAGCTTTTGCGCTTGATGCAGTAGATTATATCTTAAAGCCATTTGATGAAAAAAGAATTGAACAAACAATAGAAAAAATAGTAAAGTGGAATCGATTAAAAACAGAAGATGACCAATCACAGATCGTAAAAGAAATAAAGCCGAGCATAAATATAAATAAGCTTGCGGTAGTCAAAGATGAACGAATTATATTGGTGGATATCCATAACATTATGTATATTGGAACAGAAAATCGCCAAGTATTTGTAAAAACACTAAATGATAAGTACGTAATTGATTCTGTCCTATATGAGATAGAACAAAAATTAGAAAATTTCTCTTTCCTAAGAGTGCATCGTGGATATATTATTAACCTTGAATTTGTTAATGAAATAGAACAATGGTTTAACGGTACCTATAATATAATTTTTTGTGATGGATCTAAAGTTCCAGTTAGCCGTTCTTATATAAAAAACGTTCGCAAACACTTAGGTTTTTAACAAAATCCTATCATTCTACTATTTAAAATTAGAAGGTTTCTCTTTAATTGACTGGCGTTTTATTTTACGTCAGTTTTTTATTGTCTTAATTTATCTAAATCTACTATGGTTGGAGAATGTTGGGTTAAAAGATAGAAGTTAGAATTTAGAATTTGTTTTATACGGTCATTTATATCATTACAACTACTTTATCTAAGTAGATGCCATTCGCCTCTAAATGAAAGCGCTTTATCTGTAAATAAACACATTTCGTCACTAATTTAACAAAATTTACAAATGGTTTTATATAATCTGAATTACGGAATATTCAGAAAATTATAACTTAAGAAAGGTTACCTTAGGTAAATAGAATTTTAAGTAGGAATTTGTGATTATTCCCAGAAATGAGAGCGCTTTTATTAAAAGGTTTGAATTAAGAAAAAATATTAAAGGAGGAACTTCAATGAATGATCAATCGCAAGCAAAGCCAAACAAAAAATGGAAAGTTCGTTATTCAGTGTTATTAGTATTATGGTTATGTTGGTTATTTTCATTCTTGGATCGAATGGTTATCACCATCGCCTTACCATTTATCGGGGAAGATTTTAACTTAAATGCAACAGCACAAGGATTACTACTAAGTATATTCTTTGCCGGTTACGCATTGTTCCAGATTCCAGGCGGAATGTTATCAGATAAATTTGGTTTCCGTCGTGTTATGAGTATCGCCATTATTTGGTGGTCCGTTTTTACATCTTTAACGGGATTTATTTTCACTTTTCCTCTTTTGTTAATTGCTCGTTTTGTTTTCGGTTTAGGTGAAGCGTGTTTACCGGGTGCATCATTCAAAGGAATCGCTACGTACTTCCCTAGTAAGCAACGCGGTACAGCAACAGGAATTCAATCAACAGTAAACACTTTGGGACCGGCTATAGCGGCTGTTGTAGCAGCTTCGATCATAGGATTATTTGGCTGGCGTGCAGTCTTTATCGTTATGGGTATTCCAGGTCTTTTCCTCGGAATTTATATTTGGATAAAGTTAAAAGATAATCCAAAAGATCATCCAAAAATGGCCAGCGAGGAACTTGCAGAATTAGATGAAGAATTAGACGAAAATTCTCCATCCAAAAAGAAATCGGATGTATCTTTTAAACAACTCTTAACAAAACCGATTTTATGGCAAATGTCGCTCATTTGGTTCTTCTTTGATATTACGTTCTGGGGCTTTACATCTTGGCTTCCTTCTTATCTTATCAACGAAAAAGGTCTTTCTCTTATGGATACGGGTATCTTTAGTGCATTACCATATTTAGTTGGTACAGTAGCGATCGTTCTTGGTGGTTATTTATCAGACAGAGTAAAAGGAAATAGAAAATGGGTGTTTATCCCTAACGCACTAGCTGGTGGTTTAGCTTTATTTTTAATGTTTCAAGCTTCCTCTTTAACTATGGTCATCGTTTACCAATGTCTTGCAGCATTCTTTATGTTCATGGCTCAAGGTGGGTTTTGGGGTCTGGTTGTTGAAACTCTTCCCGCAAAAATTATGGCATCCGGTTCAGCAACAGTTAATTGTTTTGGATCTATTGCAGGTTTCATCTCTCCATTCTTAATGGGTTACATGATCGAAACTAGCGGTTCCTTCAATTCCTCTTTCATCATAATGATTGCGGCTTTAGTTATAGCAGCTGTTACCGCGTTGACTATTGGTGGAAAGCCAAAAGAAGAACCTATAAATTTAGCAACGGAACTTAAAGCTCAATAATATAAGAAACAAAAAAACAGTATAAAAAGGGTCTGCTTTTTAAAGAGTTAGACCCTTTTTACTTAACCAGGGAGGACTCAAAATCAAAATTTTATTCGGGTAACCGAACGTATAGTAAACTGGTTTTCCTCCGAACTAATCTAAGTAACCCCCCCTTAGAATCAGTCTATTATGATGAACCCTAGCCGTCTCCCACTATCTCATTTTTCAGGAGAGTTTTACATGTTTTTGTAATTGATGGTAAAAATAATAAGAACAAAAAATCGTTGTATCAAATGTATTTATAGAATTGTTTTTTTAAAACAACTTCTAAAGGATTTTCTTTAAAAGTGAGTCAAAGATGTAAAACATTTATTTATAAATATTTTTAATTTATATAGCAATTTTTAGCTGGAAGGGAGCTGAAATTGTGTGATTCGTATTCGTAAAAGGTTAAGAAAACGGAGATTTCATACTAATCAAGAAGTGAAGCCGCAGAAAAGTTACAAAATCTTAGTGAAGATTTCAATTAAAATGTTGAGAGGCCTTTCGTTCGTTTTATGTGACTTTTGCAGATTGTGTTGAGTGGTGTTTTCCAACAATTGCTTTTGCATAGTAGTCATTAACTTGCTATACTAATTCATGCACACTCGAAATAGCGTTCAGGTAATCGCTGCGCTTATGCGTAGAGGAAAGTCCATGCTCGCACGGAGCTGAGATGCCCGTAGTGTTCGTGCCTAGCCAATCAATAAGCTAGGGCAGTTCGGCGTAAAGCTGGATTGACGGCGAGGGAAAACACCTAAGTCTAAGGATACGGTCTAGTACCTCCTAACGTGCCACAGTGACGAACTTCATTGGAAACGATGGAGATGGAACGCGGTAAACCCCACGAGCGAGAAACCCAAATTTGGTAGGGGAACTATTTCGAAGGAATTAAACGGAGAGATAGACGGTTGAGCTTTAACCGTAGATAGATGATTGCCACCGGAGTACGAGGTTAAAACTGATTGCAGTACAAAGGTACAAAACATGGCTTACAGAACGTTATTAGAACAGGAATGTGCAGACAGCAAACCTTCTTTGAAGGTTATTTTTTTTGCAAAAAAATTGGTGTTGCATAGTATTTTCATCATACATCTTAATTAAATAAGAATACTTTTCCACTCCTTATAGAACAAAGGAAGAAATAAACCTTTATTAAAAGAAAAGTTAATTTCTTCTAATACCTTTCTAGGTAGATTCGAAGAACTCGATTTCTGCCACCCAAAAATCCTTTCAACAGAAGCGATCTTGCAAGCATACTCAGAATAAATTCAAAGACGCTATCTGATCAAAATATTCTTTGGAGAGCCCTAAGGGTCTGCTCATAGGATGAAAGGCAGCAAAAGACGCAGCCTAACATCTTTTGGCATCTCGCTTCCCTCTAAAATCTAAGAGAACAACTGGCTGTAAAGCAGCAAAGAACGCTATCAAAGGAACGGTTTGGTAAAAGTTTTAAAACATAATTTAACATATATGTCATTATATATTATGTGTTATCATATAATATATCTTTAAATTTAACTTGGCTATATCATCATTATTATTAAAATATACATTTATAGAGATTAATTATTTGGAAAAGTTAACGTATTGTTTTTTAACATCTTTATTTTTCATATACTGATTGCTACAACGACATATTTAGGTTTTATTTGGAGGTAAACTCACCAAGTTTTTGCATCAAAGAATGATTCAATATCTTTTATGCTTCTTCACCAGAAGCAACACCAAGTGTAAACGGGTAGTTGCTGAATTTCGGAGCGAAACTTCCCAATGCTGATTCCATTTTTATCGAAAGAGAAACAGCAGTGCCGAGCAATATAATGAAGCCTAAATTCCTGTTGTAAAAGGAGTATAGGGTTTTTAATCAGAGAGTTGCAAGAAATTGTAATTAACTGAATCTAATAAAAAATAATTAATTCTGAAAATTTATATAATTTTAGCACTGAGAGTGTTTTAATAAATGTAAGCGGTTTAAATTATCGGATATGTGATGTCTGAAGGGAAGGTGGTGGATGTGTGAAGGTAAACAAAATCTCGACGAAGAAAGGTCTGATTCAGTTGTGGAGCAAATTGGGGAGATGATTAAATCTGGAACGTTAGTTGCGGGAGAAAAGCTTCCTTCTGTCCGGGAACTTTGTGAGATGTTTGGTGTTGGCCGTTCTGCTGTTCGCGATGCCATTACTACATTAAAAGGTAAAGGCGCTGTCGATGTTAAGCAGGGGGAAGGCACTTATATCCTTGAATTTAATTCAACTAGGTTATTTAACAATCATCTGTTGATTCCTAGCTCAAGAGATATCAGTGAACTTTTTTAAGTAAGGAAGATCTTGGAGGCTGGAATTGTTGAGATGGCCGCATTAAATCGATCAGAAGCAGATCTACATCTCATTGAAAAAATTCTTTCAAACCAATCTATTAGTGGTTGGGAATCGGATTATCATTTGCATACGGCAATTGCCAAAGCAGGAGGCAATGAAATTATCATGCAACTAGTGCAATTCATTTCCGCCATGATGAAGAAAGCAATGATTGACTTTCATAACTATATTGAGAAAAATCCAACCACTCTTCAGATTATTGAGAAACAGCATTTACAAATTTATGAGTCAATTAAGTTAGGGATTCCTAAGCAAGCGAAACAGATGATGATGGAGCACCTGAATTTTGTCGAAAAAGAGCTTTTACAAAGTCATGTCCTTCAGCGATAACGAGCAGGAAATTCAGTAACTTATTTTTTTTACTAAATATAAAAACACTGTTGCTTATTGAGAAACTAAAAGAGGTGTTGGAATTGATTACTGAAGAACTTTTAACAGAATTAAAGGCCATAATACCAGAAGAGCAAGTAATAGCAGGGGAGCAAAATCATCCGTTGGGGAACTGTGGACAGGTAAAGGTATTTCCGCAAACAGAGGAAGAAATAGCAACTATTCTTATATATGCCAATGATAATGGTAAAAAGGTATTCGTTGAAGGCGGCGGAACGAAAAGAGGATTTGGCGGCTTGACTGAATCGGCCGATATTTTAATTTCTCTGACTAATTATAAAGGCGTTGTGGAACATGTTGTTGGCGACATGACGTTAACCGTAAAAGCTGGGACAACCTTTAAGGAATTACAGGATTATCTCGCGCAACATAAACAAAAAATTTCACTCGACCCTTTCCAACCTGAATCAGCTACAATTGGTGGAATCATCTCATCAAATGATAGCGGTCCTAAGAGGCTGGGGTATGGCTCTTCGAGAGATGTAGTCATAGGTCTAAGACTTGTGTACCCGGATGGTAAAGTGATTCGTGCTGGGGGAAAGGTTGTAAAAAATGTTGCAGGCTATGATATGAACAAATTATTTATCGGTTCAATGGGTACGTTGGGAGTGTTATCTGAAGTAACCATAAAGCTCCGTCCACTGCCTAAATATGAAAGTCTAATTTTATTAATGTTCCCGTACGGAAATATCGAAGAAATTCGAGCGTTTTCCACAAGGTTCTTTGATTCCACGATGGAACCTGTAACTCTTGAACTTCTAAGTCCAACACTCTCAGAAAAATTGACAGGCCAATGCTATTTCACTTTAGCGATTGGGCTCGAGGATGTTGAAACCTCTGTACGATATCAGGAAAATCTTATCCAAAGAATTCAACCAGAACAGACGGATTTGAAAATCCTTGGCCAACAAGAAGCGCAGTTCCTTTGGAACCAATTTTATTCGCTTAGCCTTAGTCCTTTAGCGGATGGCAGCAAGGTAACACAAGCTTCTTTAAAAATTGGCGTGATAAACATGGACGTACCGGATGTAATAAAGGAAAGCCATCTTCTGGGGGATTCACATAATTTAGTAGTTGAAGCCCATGGCGGGTTAGGTCACGGCTTATGCCAGGTAAACCTGTATGGTACTAATGAGGATATTGTTGCAGCCATACGAAAAATTAGAGACTCCGTTTCAAGGATGGGTGGATACGCCGTAGTGAAGAACTTACCTTTTGCTTTACGGCAGGAAGTAGACGTTTGGGGTGAAAAGCCTCCGTATTTCTCCCTATTAGAAGGAATTAAAACAAAGGTTGACCCCAATAGAGTCCTTAATCCTAAACGATTTGTGGGAGGAATCTAGTGATGAGTATAAAAGAAGTGGATTTAAAGCAAGATCCGGCATGTACCACCGGTTTAAGCAATTTTCTTTCGAAAGATCATCCGGATGGAAACAAGTGGGCAGATTGTGTCCACTGTGGTATGTGCTTAGAATCATGCCCGACTTATGAGCTGACAGGTCAGGAACAGCATTCCCCCCGCGGACGCGTTCATTTGATTAAATCGGTGGCAGAAGGTAAACTCTCTGTCAACGAGCAGTTTATGGATCCTGTTTTCGCATGTCTTGATTGTCGTGCCTGTACCACCGCCTGTCCAGCGAATGTTGACGTTGGTGGGCTTATTGAAGAAGCGCGTGGCCAGATTCGCCAGGCTATGCCATTAACAGGAATAAAAGGAGCGGTAAGCAAGGTGTTCCTGAAAGGCCTGTTTCCACATCAAAACCGGTTGAATTCACTAGGAAGCCTGCTGCGATTCTATCAAAAGAGCGGAATGCAAAAGGTAATACGAAAAACAAAGCTGATCAATATCATGCCACAGCATTTAGTGGACATGGAAGCGATCATGCCTGAAGTGAAGGAGCCTGTTCGTAAAAAGTATAAAAATGAAAACATTATTAAAGCCAAAGGTAAAACAAAAAATGAGGTTTCTTTTTTAACGGGTTGTGTTATGGATGTTATGTTTAGTGATATTAATGAAGCAACGATTAAAGTTTTAACCCGTAACGGAAATGACGTGACCATTCCAAAGAATCAAACCTGCTGCGGGGCGCTGCATGTACATGCTGGTGACCGTGAGACAGGCAGAAAGCTTGCGAAGCAAAATATTGAAGCATTTAGAGATTCCAATAAGGTGATTGTCAACGCAGCTGGCTGTGGATGTGCACTTAAGGAGTATCCGGAATTATTCCGAGAAGAACCTGAGTGGCATGAAAAAGCAGAAGAATTTGCTGCAAAGGTCGAAGACATATCGAAATACCTTCATGCCACTGGGTATGAAAAACCAAAAGCTGAATTAAACACACGTATCACCTATCATGACGCATGCCATTTGGCACACGGACAGGGAGTGCTCCAGGAACCTCGCGATATCTTACTCGATATTCCTGGAGTGGAAATGGTGCATATGCCAAATTCGGACCGCTGTTGTGGCAGTGCAGGAATTTATAATATTACTAATCCTGAAATGGCATCTGCCGTGCTCGAAAGCAAAATGGAAAATGTCCCTGAAGATGTGGAAATGATATCGATGGGTAACCCTGGGTGTATGCTCCAGATGGCAATAGGTGTGCAAAAGCATGGTAGAAACCAAAAAGTAGTGCACACGATTCAGTTGCTAGATTGGGCTTATCAAAAAGAGGAAGGCAAGGGGGGACTATAATGGCGGTCAAGGGAATCAAATCAAAGGATCAGCATATTATTAATCTCGCAAACATCGTAGGGGATGCCCGTTCCATTGTTTACCATAAGGAAGATTTAATAGCTTATGATTGTGATGGCTTTACATTGCATAAGCATTTGCCTAAAGCGGTTGTGTTCCCAAGCCATACAGAGGAAGTCGCTGCGCTTGTTAAATATTGCGCCGACAATCAGTTGCCTTTCCTTGCCCGCGGTGCAGGGACGGGTCTAAGCGGAGGGGCTATCCCTTTAAATGAAGAGGTTGTTATCAGCATAGTCCGAATGAAGAAGCTGCTAAGTGTCGATTTCGAGAATAGACGAGCAGTTGTACAACCGGGTTTTGTCAATCTTAAGCTGACGAACTCGATTGCTGAAAAGGGCTATTATTATGCACCGGATCCATCGAGCCAGTATTGTTGTACAATCGGTGGAAACGTCGCCGAAAATGCTGGTGGTGCCCACTGTCTAAAATATGGTGTGACTACGAACCATATCCTCGGTCTTGAGGTTGTTTTACCAAATGGTGAAATTATTGAAATTGCAGCTAATGGCATTCCTGATTCACCGGGATATGATTTGCTTGGACTGTTAACAGGTTCTGAGGGGACTTTGGGAATTGTGACAAAGATAACTGTCCGAATTTTGAAGAACCCGGAAGCAAAGCAAACAGTGTTAGCTTATTTTGATAAAGTGGAAGATGGCAGTCAGGCAGTTTCTGATATCATTTCAGCAGGCATTGTTCCTGCTGCCCTAGAAATGATGGATAAAACCGCGATTGAGGGTGTGGAAACGGCCGCATTCCCGGTCGGTCACCCAAGGGATATTGAAGCGGTGCTCCTTATTGAAGTGGATGGGATTGCAGCAGGATTGGATGAGCAAATCAATCAGATCTTGGAAGTCTGTAAAAGCAGAAACGTTCGTGAGGTTAGAGCGGCCAAGGATGAAGCAGAACGAGGCAGATGGTGGGCAAATCGTAAAACGGGGTTCGGCGCAATGGGAGCGATTTCTCCTGATTATTTAGTGCAGGACGGTGTTATTCCTCGAAGCAGGCTGCCAGAAGTTCTAAGCAAAATTAATAAAATTAGTGAAGAATCAGGGCTCCGGATTGCGAACATTTTTCATGCTGGGGACGGTAACCTTCATCCGTTAGTCCTTTTCGATGCTAGAATTCCCGGACAAAGTGAAAAGGCTTTAGAAGCTGGAAGTGCCTGTCTTCAAATTTGTGCTGATGTGGGCGGTACCATTACCGGTGAGCATGGCGTCGGTATTGAGAAAAGGGAAGAAATGCGCTTCGTATTCACTGATGATGAAATTAGGGCACAAACTGATATTCGTGAAGTTTTCAATCCTCATAATCTATTAAATGCAGGAAAACTATTCCCGATGCCGGGACGTTGCGCAGAAATCAAAAGAGACATAAAAGAAAAAGAAGCTTCCATTTCATAACAAAATCATATAGATGATCATTCTATTTTTAAAAACAAATAATGAACTGTCTTTTGGATAGGAAAACAACTAGTTTTGGAAACACATATGTTCGTACTCACTGTTTTCAAACGAATCTTAGGAGGAATCGTAACATGATTGGCTATGTAAAAACAGGAAATCTTCAAGTGGCGCTGGAACTCTATGAATTTATTAATTTAGAAGTACTTCCAGAAAGTGGAGTGGGTTCAAAGCAGTTCTGGTCCGGCTTTGAATCGTTAATCCACGATTTAACACCTAAAAACAAGGAATTATTAGCGACTCGTGATGATATTCAAAACAAACTTAATAAATGGTACTGCGAAAACAATGAAAACTTTGACTTAAATACGTATAAGTCATTTTTGACAGAGATTGGTTATCTTGAACCGGAAGTAGAAGATTTTGAGATTACTACTATTGAAGTGGACGATGAAATCACCATTCAGGCAGGTCCACAATTAGTTGTACCAGTAAATAATGCACGTTATGCGATTAACGCAGCTAACGCCCGATGGGGAAGCCTCTATGATGCGCTATACGGGACAGATGCAATCAGTGAAGAAGATGGTGCCCATCGTGTTGGCAGTTACAACCCTGCCCGCGGTGCAAAGGTAATCGAGTTTGCAAGGGATTTTCTTGATCAGGCAGCACCATTAAAAGATGCCACCCACAAGGACGCAGTTTCCTACACGATTACGGATGGCAAATTAAACGTGTCTCTATGCAATGGCACTACGACAGTATTGAAAGATGAGGAAAAGTTTGTCGGCTATCAGGGAGATCAGGAAGACCCTTCAGCTATATTGCTAAAAAATAACGGACTTCATTTTGAAATTCAAATCGACCGTAATCATCCGATAGGCAGAACAGATGATGCTGGTGTTAAAGATGTCCTGCTTGAAGCAGCTGTTACCACCATTATGGACTGCGAAGACTCTGTAGCTGCGGTAGATGCTGAAGACAAAGTGCTTGTATACCAAAACTGGTTAGGCCTTATGAAAGGAGACTTATCATCAACTTTCATAAAGGGCGATAAATCAATAACCCGCATACTTAATCCTGATCGCCGATACTCATCACCAGCTGGAGAAGAAATTACGTTGAAAGGCCGTTCACTTCTATTTGTCCGTAATGTAGGACATTTAATGACTAATAGTGCGATTCTTGATCAAAACGGTGAGGAGATTCAGGAAGGGATTTTGGATGCAGTCATCACGAGCCTAATTGCAAAACATACGCTTCTAGGAAATGGTCCATATCAAAACACTGCGAAGGGCTCTGTCTATATTGTAAAACCAAAAATGCATGGTTCTGAAGAAGTCGCTTTTGCAAATCAGCTTTTTGACCGAGTCGAAGATTTGCTTGGGCTTAAACGGAATACCCTTAAAATCGGAGTAATGGATGAGGAACGCAGAACCACTTTGAACTTAAAGGCATGTATTAAACAAGTTAAAGACCGGATTGTTTTTATTAATACTGGGTTCCTTGACCGAACTGGCGATGAAATTCATTCTTCCATGGAAGCTGGTCCAATGATTCGTAAAAATGATATGAAATCATCAAAATGGCTGCAGGGCTATGAACAATCGAATGTTATTACAGGACTTGCAAGCGGGTTTAAGGGCCGTGCGCAGATTGGTAAAGGTATGTGGGCAATGCCGGATTTAATGGAGGAAATGCTAAAGCAAAAAATCGGCCATGTAAGGACCGGAGCGAATACAGCTTGGGTTCCCTCTCCAACAGCAGCTACATTGCACGCATTACATTACCATGAAGTGGATGTAAGAGCAGTACAGCATGAAAAGCTTAATCATACAGCAGACTTACGGGAAGATATTTTAGAAATTCCAGTTGCTAAAAATCCTGAATGGACTCCAGAGGAAATCCAGGAAGAGCTTGACAACAATTGCCAAACTCTTCTAGGCTATGTTGTCCGTTGGGTAGAACAGGGGGTTGGTTGCTCCAAAGTACTAGATATCAATAACGTAGGACTCATGGAAGACCGCGCAACATTACGGATTTCCAGCCAGCATATGGCAAACTGGCTTCACCATGGTATTTGTACGAAAGAGCAAGTACTCGAGACATTGAAGCGCATGGCCAAAGTAGTGGATGAGCAAAATGCTGGTGACCCTTTTTACCGATCCATAGCTCCGAATTACGACGACTCGGTAGCATTCCAGGCTGCTTGCGAATTAATCTTCGAAGGATATTATCAGCCAAATGGTTACACGGAACCAATTCTGCACCGTAGACGTATTGAAGCAAAGTCTAAGTTAGGGATAATACAATAATCATTTGAAATTTATAGGTTCAGGGAGGCTGACTCAAAACAAGGGAGTCAGATCCCTTTTGAGTCACCTTCTTGATGTACCTATAGGTAATACAAGAAACACTGTATCGGTTGTTATAACTGCACTCGAGCCTGAGAAAAAACAGTTTCAACAATCGTCATCTTATAGAAGGAAAAATGAATGGAGGCGTTAAGGCTATGCGAAAACTTCGGGATATGTCACTGAAATTTCATAAGTAGCCAAAAAGAAAAAAAATGTAAATGTTAAAGTTACTGTGGAGGACGCAGATGATTTAAGTCTGGTCTATTCACCCGGGGTAGCAGAGTCTTGTATAGAAATCTATCTTTACCCTGATAAAATCTATGATTATACCATTAAAGGAAATCTTGTAGCTGTGGTATCCGATGGATCCGCTGTTTTAGGCCTCGGGAATATAGGTCCAGGTGCCGCCATGCCCTTTATGGGGAGGAAAAAAGCAGCATTACAAGGACGCGGTCATTTTTGCAATGGCAAACCCGGTACCGGAAATCATGCCGGAAGAGGCAATTGAAGCCAGAGCGGGAGTGGTTGGGACTGGACGATCTGATTTGCCTAATCAGGTAAATAATGTACTGGCTTTCCCAGGGATTTTTAAAGGGGCGCTACAGGTTCATGCTTCTGAAATCAATGAAGAAATGAAATTGGCTGCCTTATATGCAATTGCTAATTTGATCGGCTCTGAGGAGCTTTCACACGACTATGTGATTCCTCATGCATTTGATAAAAGAGTCGCAGAAGCAGTAACAAAAGCAGTTGCGGAAGCTGCTATAAAACCGGGAGTTGTCCGAAAGAAAATTGAACAAAGAATTATCATTTGAGAGGAAGTATTACAATGAAATTTACAAGATTTACTGCAGGTTCTTCAATCCATACAGGTGTGATTACAGACTTTCGATACCGCTATAGATAAAATAAAAGTGGAGTGTCTAATAAACTGTACCCTGTAGAGTAGACACTTTAAAAAAAGTGGCTGCCCTACAGGGTCTTTTTTTGTACAATGAAATGACTACAGGCAGAGGAGAACGGAAAAATGGCTAAAAAGCTCTTTACGACAAAAGAAATAGAGATATTGTCAACCAATCCATATGTGAAATCAGTCAGTACTAAAGGAATTACATATACTGATGAGTTT